>JAPOOT010000403.1 GCA_026713285.1 Gemmatimonadota bacterium
AACGCGCGGCATCTCGGGCAGGGTTGGAAGGTATCCCCATCCTTCGACATCGAAGCCGGCGAAACACTTACGATGGCAGATATAGAAGGATCGGGGGCCATACAGCATATCTGGCTGACGCCCACCGGTCACTGGCGCTTCGCCATACTCCGCATTTTCTGGGACGACGAGGAGCATCCTTCCGTGGAATGTCCCGTGGGTGATTTCTTCGCCTGCGGCTGGAGTGAATACGCGCATGTGTCGTCGCTGGCCGTGTGCGTGAACCCGGCCAGCTCTTTCAACTGCTACTGGGAAATGCCTTTCCGCAAACGTTGCCGCATCACGCTGGAGAACATCGCCGACGAGAAGATGCGCGTGTACTACCAGATCGACTACACCCTGACCGAAGTGCCCGACGACATCGGCTACTTCCACGCAAACTTCAGGCGCGTGAACCCCCTTCCGTACAAAGAAGTATTCACCATAGTCGACGGCGTGAAGGGGCACGGCCATTACGTCGGCACCTACATGGCGTGGGGTTCCAACAGCAACGGATGGTGGGGCGAGGGCGAGATCAAGTTTTACATCGACGGGGACGACGAGTTTCCGACGATCTGCGGGACGGGTGTCGAGGACTACTTCTGCGGATCATACAACTTCGATATCGACGGCCGGTACGTGGAATACACCACCCCGTACGCGGGCATGCCCCAGGTCATCCGCCCGGACGGCCTGTACAAGTCCCAGCAGCGCTTCGGCATGTACCGGTGGCACGTGTCGGATCCCGTGCGGTTCGAGGAGGACCTCAGGGTAACGATCCAGGCGCTGGGCTGGCGTCAGCTGCTCGGGTTTGCCGAAGGCGGCCCCTTTCAACCGCTCCAGGACGACATCGCTTCGGTGGCATTCTGGTACCAGACCCTGCCGAGTGAACCCTTCCCCGCGTTGCCGGACCGGGATCGATTGGAAGTCATCTGAGATCCGGAACCGTTTCCGGCCAGTACTATGGAGGACATCGAAACGCGGCCGACCGGCGAGAAGGCGGATCCGCGGGAGCATAATGGAACCGGAACAGCTTCAGGCGGTCCGCAGCCGGATCACGCACACCCTGTTCGTTACCCAGGCCCTCTTCGGCGCTACCCAGGTCGCGGCCTTCACCGTGGTGCCCATACTGGCGGCGCAGCTTGCCGACAGCGAGCGCATGACGGGCGTGCCCATGACCATCGCTTTTCTCGCCCGCTCGATCAGCGCTTTCCCCTTCGGCTGGATCATGGACCGCCTCGGCCGCCGGGCCGGGCTTACGGCCGGGTACGTGTCGTCCCTGATCGCCGCGGCAACGAGTTTCCTCAGCGTGGCCGTCCATTCCTTCGCCGGATTCTGTATCGCGTCCTTTTTCGCAGGCATGGCGCGCAGTTCCAGCGAGCAGGCCCGGTTTGTCGGCGCCGAAATCTACCCCGAATCCGAACGGGCGCGCATCATCGGCCGAATCGTCTCCGCCGGCACGATCAGCGCCATCGCGGGCGCCATGATGGTGGCGCCAGCGGGGATCTGGATCGCCCAATACGGCTACCCGCCCATGTCGGGTCCCTTCGTCGTCGGCGTGGGCCTGAGCCTCGCAGCAGTCCTGCTTACCGTATTTCTCGTCCGCCCCGATCCGCTGGACATCGCCCGGCGGATCAGACCTTCAGCTGAATCGGATATCGACGAGTCGACCGCACGTCCCGTGCGGGAAATCCTCCGTAACGCGCACGTCCGATACGGGATCACGGCCATGGTCATCGGCCAATTCGTCATGACGCTGCTCATGGTGATTACACCGCTGCACATGAGTCATCACGACCATGGCACGTGGCTGATCTCCTGGGTCATCATGGCCCACGCTATCGGCATGTTCGGGGTTTCCGGCATAACCGGCCGACTGATCATGCGGTGGGGGCAGCACAATGTGATCATATGGGGCATGATCATCCTCCTCGTCTCCTGCGTGATCGCACCTGTATCGCCACGGTTCATTCCGCTCGCGATCGCCCTCTTCCTCCTGGGCCTGGGGTGGAATTTCTGTTTCATCGCCGGCTCGTCTCTGCTTTCCAATGCGCTCGCCCCCCTCGAACGTGGACGCGTCCAGGGCGTCAACGAG
>JAPOOT010000141.1 GCA_026713285.1 Gemmatimonadota bacterium
GTAGCCGTTGAACCGCGCCCGGCCGTCCTTGAACGTGTGCATGAGCCGGCCGTCCTCGTACTGCGCGTCCAGGATGAACCGCATCGAGTCCGCCGCCGCATCGAGCCAGGCCGGTTCGCCGAAGACGCGGCTTGCCCCGGCCATGCTGCCGATCATCAGACCGTTCCAGTCCGTCATGATCTTCTCGTCGCGGCCGGGGTGCACGCGCTGATCTCGGTGATCGAAAAGGGCCTGGCGGCCATCGGACACGACGGCCCGCAGTACTTCCGGCTCCACCCCCAGGTGGGCGGCCAGCGGATCGAGATCGACGTCCACGTGCAGCACGCTGGTCCCATGCTCGAAGTTGCCCCCTTCTTCCACGCCGTAGTACCGGGAGAACAGGCGGCCGTTTTCTTCCCCAAGGATTTCCTTGATCTCCTCGGGCGTCCACACGAAGAAACGGCCTTCCTCGCCTTCGCTGTCGGCGTCCTGGGTCGCATAGAACCCACCGCCGGGCTGGAGCATCTCGCGGATAAGGTATGACGCCGTTTCGGATACGACCTTGCGGAACAGAGGATCTCCGGTGGCCTGGTAGGCCTCGGTATAGGTCCGCATGAGCAGCGCGTTGTCATACAGCATCTTCTCGAAGTGTGGAATCAGCCATTTCGCATCGACGGAATAGCGGTGAAACCCGCCTCCGAGGTGGTCGTAGATCCCGCCGTTGGCCATCTTCGCAAGGGAATGGCCGACCATATCGAGGGCCGACCTCCGGCCGGTCCTGAGGCTGTCGCGCAAGAAGAAGGATAGCGCCATGGACGGGGGAAACTTGGGCTGCGTGCCGAAGCCCCCGTTGGTGGCGTCATAGGACGCGGCGATCCCGGTGAACGCCTTGTCGAGCAGGCCCGTTTCCAGGGTCTCGCCGCTCGAGGTGAACCCGGCCAGTTCGACGAGGCGCGCTTTGAGCTTGTCGCCCTGCTCCTCGGCGTCTGACCGGCGATCCCGGTAAAACTGGGACACCGCCTCCAGAATGCGGGGAAACCCGGGCCGCCCGTACCGGTCATCCGGGGGGAAATAGGTGCCCCCGTAGAAGGGCTTCAGTCCGGGCGTGAGGAAAACGGTCATGGGCCAGCCGCCGCTTCCGGTCATGGCGGTGACGGCGTTCATGTAGATCTCGTCCAGATCGGGCCGTTCTTCCCGGTCCACCTTGACGTTGACGAAGAGGCGGTTCATAATCTCCGCGGTTTCGTCGTTCTCGAAGGATTCGTGGGCCATGACGTGGCACCAGTGGCAGGCGGAGTATCCGATGGAGAGCATCACGGGCTTGTCTTCGGTCCGGGCCTTCTCCAGGGCGTCTTCGCCCCAGGGATACCAGTCGACCGGATTATAGGCGTGCTGCCGAAGATAGGGACTGGTCTCGTGGAGCAGCCGGTTGCCCTGCTGTCCGTCGTGCCGCGAATCGTCGTGCCGCTGCCCGTCGTGCTGTTGTCCGTCGTGCTGCGAATCGTCGTGCCGCTGTCCGTCGTGCTGCGAATCGTTCAATTCACACCATA
>JAPOOT010000480.1 GCA_026713285.1 Gemmatimonadota bacterium
ACTGACGGAAACGCACCGCGCGCGACGCTCGTCGACGCCCGGCCAGTCTCTCGCCCGCCGATCCACGGCAACCGGACCCGGCGGGAGGGTTCGCCTTCAAGTCCTCTTCATCATCGATCTATTCCCTCCGAAGAGGATACGCGGTACGTTAACATCCTGATATACCCACGGTAACGGTCTCCATACATGAAGGCACGCACCGTAAAGAACTTCCTGCTGGCCCTGTCCTGCCCCAAGCGTACCGGATTGATCTACACCGTGACCCGCTGGCTTGCGGAACAGGGATGTCACGTTATCGAAAGCGATACGTACATCGACCCGTACAGCGAGCGGTTCTTCATGCGCGTGCATTTCGGCGGCATGGTAACCCTCGGTTCCCTGTGGAGGACCTTCGCGCCACTGGCGGAGGAACTGGAAATGCAGTGGGACCTGACGGCCGACGACACGCGGCCCCGGGCCCTGATCATGGTGTCGCGGGATCTGCACTGCCTGCTGGACCTGCTGAACCGCACGCGCATGGACAAGCTTCAGCTGGATATCCCCCTGATTATCTCCAACCATACCGACGCCGGGCAACTGGCGAAGGAATCGGGCATCGACTTTCTGCACCTGCCGATTTCGCTCGAGAACAAGGCGGAGCAGGAGGAGCGGCTGATCGACGAGATCGAGGAGAACAACATCGATTTCGTCGTGCTGGCCAGGTACATGCGGATCATCGGCCCCGAGGTGTGCGACAGGATGTTGGGGCGCATCATCAACATTCACCATTCGTTCCTGCCCGGTTTCAAGGGCGCCCGGCCCTACCACCAGGCTCACCGGCGCGGCGTAAAGCTGATCGGCGCGACCGCCCACTACGTGACGGCGGACCTCGATGAGGGCCCGATCATCGAGCAGGATGTGGAAGCCGTGACCCATCGCATGTCGCCGGCGGAACTGACGGCGGTTGGACACGATATCGAACGGATCGTCCTGGCGCGGGCCGTACACTACCATATCCAGCGGCGCGTATTGATCAACGGACGCCGTACCGTCGTGTTTCGGTAAGGATTTAGGTGTAAAAGCGGCCCGGACCGGGTGGAACGGGCGTCGTTGCGAATGTGGGATTAAAGGCGGCCCGGACCGGGTGGAACGGGCGTCGTCGCGAAAGCGGGAAGATCGGGAAGGACCGGGCGGACCGGGAACGCTGGGCGGACTGCGAAGGACCTGACGGGCCGGGAAGGACCGGGCGGGCCGGAAACGCGGGAAGGACCCGCGGACTCAGGCGTACTGGTCCATCAGGGCGTCTATGGTCGCCTGCTCGTCCCCATAGGCCTTGGTGTATACGTCCTGCAGCTTGTCGGTATAGGTGCGGTATTCTTCCTGGAAGAACACGCCGCTGTGGAAAACCCCGTCGCCCACCTCTTCCATGGCCATGTCGATCGCCTTGATCCGGTCGCCGGTGTCCCAGCCGTCCGGCAAAGGCATGAAGGACTCTTTCCAGGGATCGTAGGTGTTGTAGAAGGTGGGGCAGGGACTCATCGCGTGGACGAAGGCGAATCCGGGGTGGTCGAGTCCCCGGCCGATGGTTTTCGCCATTTCCGTCGCCTGGCTCGAGAACGTGCGCGCGACGAAACTGCAACCGTAGACGATCACCATGGCCAGGATGTTCAACTGGCCTTCCAGCACCCCTTCGTAAGGCGCCATCTTGGGCATGGAAACGCTTCGGCGCAACGCCTGCATCCCCGTGGGCGTGCTCGGTGACGGCTGGCCCTTGGTCAGTCCGTAAACCTGGTTGTCCATGACGATGTAGGTGATGTCCTGGTTGCGGCGCACGGCATGGGGCACGTGACCGCCGCCGATGGCAAACCCGTCGCCGTCGCCGCCTACGGCGATGACCGTCAGATCGGGATTGGCCGCCTTGACGCCCTGGGCGGCGGGCAGCGCCCGTCCGTGCACCACGTGCAGACCGTAGGCGTTGACGAATTCGGGGAGACGGCCGGAACAGCCGATCCCGGATACGATGACCACGTCCTTCGGATCCAGGTTCCGTTCAGCGAGTGCGCGCTGCAGCGCCGCTAGCACACCGAAGTCTCCGCAGCCGGGGCACCACGTGGGCTTTACTTCGCTCCGGTAGTCCTTGAGCTTACGCTTGACAACCCGGCCGTCCTCACCGGTCCGTTCCGTCGTCCCGGTTTTTGCGGCGTCGACCGTACGGACTTCAGCCATACTGCAGCACTCCTTCGATGTATTCCTCGATGTCGCCCGCCTTGAAGGGCAGTCCCGTAATGATGTTGAACCGCTTCAGGGAAACGGCCAGGCGTCCCTGCAGGTAGTTTGCGAACTGCCCGCTGGCGTTCAGCTCGACTACCGAGACTACCGGGATGGATTCGATGAAGGCGCGCGCTTCTTTTTCCGGCAGGGGTTGCAACATCTTGAATATCAGTGCGGCGACCTTGTACCCCTTCGCCAGGGTCCGGTCCAGCGCTTCCAGTATGGGGCCTTCCGACGATCCCCAGCCGATCAGCCCGAGCTGGGCGTCCTCCGCGCCGTACCGCTGCACGAACCCGGGCTCGTTCACCGCGGATTCGATTTTCTGATGCCGTTTTTCAGTCATCCGGATATGGGCTTCCGGCGAGTAGTCGATATGGGCGTGCTCGTCGTGCTCCAGGCCCGTCGCCACGTAGTGCTGTCCGTGGCGGCCCGGCAACGGCATGGGGGAAACGTAGTCGTCGGTCATCTCGTACCGGTCGAATTCCTCGGGAGAAACACTGCCGTTTACGTCGGGCTTTTTCCGTTCGACGATCTCGATCCGGCTGAGATCGGGACGGGACATGACCTGCGCGCGCTGCGAGAGATGCTGGTCGCTGAGCATGATGACCGGCGTCTGGTATTTCTCGGCGAGATTGAAGGCCTTGACCGCCGTGTAGAAACAGTCCTCGGTATTGGTGGCCGCGATCACGATGCGCGGCGCTTCGCCGTGGGCTCCGTGAATGGCCAGATTCAGGTCCGACTGTTCGGTCTTGGTGGGCATGCCGGTGCTCGGCCCGCCGCGCTGGACGTCCACGACCACCAGCGGGATCTCCTCCATGGTCGCCAGGCCAAGGGCCTCGACCATGAGGGACAGTCCCGGTCCCGCGGTGGCGGTCATTACCTTCGCGCCGGTGAAGGAAGCCCCGATGGACGCGGTGATGGCCGCGATCTCGTCTTCGGTCTGCATCAGGACGCCGCCCACCCTGGGCATCGCTTTCGCGAGCGTCTCCATCACGTCGCTGGCCGGTGTAATGGGATACCCGGCGTAGTACCGGCAACCGGCGGCCAGAGCGCCCATGCAGAGCGCGTCGTTCCCCGTCATGATCAGCTGGGCGTGGCCGTTCCTCTGGTTTACCGGGACACTGAGCCCCAGATCGATATCGTTGTCGGCGACGTAGATGTAGGCCTGCTTCAGGGCGTTGATATTCGACTCGAGAAACTCCTTGCGCCGGCCCCATCGACTTTCGGACACCATCTGCTTCGCGGCGTCGAAAGGAATGCCCAGGAACGTGGTCAGGATCCCGAAGGCCAGGACGTTCTTGGACTTCATCGTCTTGATGACGGTTTTCGTGATCTTCTGGAGCGGGACGGCGATCTGGGTCAGCGCCAGGCTATCGTCCGCCTCGCATTCATCGGGATCGAATATCACGACGCCGCTGGGTTTCACCTCGCCCACGTGGATGTCGTAGTTCTCCTGGTTCCAGACCATCAGGATATCGAGGGCGTCGCCCGGCGAGCGGACGGGGGTATCCTGCACCCTGACCTGCGTCATGGATGCGCCGCCCTTGATCTCGGCCGGGAGGTTCTTGAATGTGTAGATGTGCAGACCCGACCGGGCCAGCGCTTCAGCCAGCACGTCGCCCACGGTAAGCACGCCTTCACCGTTCTCTCCGGCTATGCGAATGGTAAGGTCCAGTTGATCCATGAAATACCCTTCTCGACCGCCCGGTTGGATTAATTCCACAAAATCATTAGATTATATGGGTTTAGATACCCGAATGTCAATTCTAATCGTCACGGGGCCGTAACATTTCCGATACCCTCGCAGGCCATGTGAAATGGCCGACCGGAACCCCTACCAGCCATGGATCCGATGTCCCTGTCCCGGGAACCAGATGATATCGACGACATTGGACGCGACCAGACCCGTGCAGAATCCGACCAGCATGCCGAGGATCAGCGGCTGGACGCTTCGGAAAAGGGCGATGCCGCCGGAACGGAGCAGCAGGATCTTGACGGCCCAGGTCGCGAAGAGGGTGAACGCGCCGTTGTCTATGGCCACGCCCCGGGCGATGGTGAGCCCCACGGGGTGCAGCGGCCAACCCGGGAACTTGTACCGAAGGAAGATCAGCACCATCATGAGGAAGCCTCCCAGGAAAAACCAGGCGGTTTCCATGACCGACATCCCGGTCGGGTTCTGAATCCAGATCTTGACGCTTTCGAAGAAGTGGATATTCCCCGTGGTGAAGGCCCACTGGTCGAACTGCGAAGCGCCGACGGTCTCGTACCCGGAATGGACGGTGTACGCGGCGCCGACTACGAAAGCCAGGGCGAAAACGCCGCATAACAGCGCGAACATGCGTTTTTTGTCGTTCCAGACGCGGTCCCCCAATCGGGTGACGTGGGAAACGGATACCATGGTAAAAGTCTTCCAGTTCCGGGCGAAGGCATTGGTCAGACCAAAGGTCGTGAGGGACGATGGATCGATGCCGGACGAGCCCACGCCGCGAATGAGGAACTCGTGGGAGTTCATGGGAAGGTCGAGGGCGACCAGGCCGGTTTCCGCCACGATCCGGGAGACGCCGACGTAAAAGACGAAGAGCAGAAACAGGAAGGGCGCCATGATGGCGAGACTCATACCGGCCATATGCAGGAAGGCCGCCATGTAGACGACGCCCAGTATCACGCCCAGGGCGGCCGCCCGGTAGGAAAAGAACTCTTCGGAATCGTCCACGTCCGGCGCCCGTCCCAGGGCCTTTCGAACCACGTCCCACAGGTGTCGCCGGGCGATCCAGAAGCCCCAGAGGACGAAGACGATCAAGGCGCCGATCTCCTGGAGACGCACCGCGGCGTCCGGCGATGCGCCGGTTTCGAGCAGGCCGACCGCGTTCATGCCGCCGGACTCGAGAATGGCGAAGAGGTGAAAGACCCATATGCTGAACAGGATGTCCACCGGAGAGAAGAGCGCGAAGCAGAACAGGTACATGTTCACCTTGATCTTGATGGCGGGGAACAGGTGGCCGATGACGAGGTCCGTCGCGTAGGGCTGCCCGATGGGAATCACCCCGACCGGCGTAAAGTAATCGACGATGTTCCAGCCGATCACGGCCAGCGGTAGCGAGAACCCGATCCAGAAGAGCCGCCCCTGCATGAAGGCCGGCAAGAACGAGCGGCCTTCGGGTTCGTGAACGATCCGGAAGAGGACCTGGGCCAGCGGGAAACTGAGCCTTTCGTGGACGATCCACTGTTTCCGCAGAATCACCACCAGGCAGAATCCCGCGAAGAACAGGGCGATGAAGAACGTGCCCCACCAGAACAGGGGTACGATCCAGGGTCGCCACGGCAGATGGGCGTATGCGGGCAGGCCCTCATAGAACCAGCGGATGGCATCGTCGGCGGGATCGACCAGCAGCCAGGCCGGAAGATACTGGAAGAAAACCGCTTCCCATTGATTTTCGGGTGAAGCAAAATAGTACGGGGTGGTGATCACCCCGATGAAGTAGCTCATGAAGGCGTGGGACGGCACGGTGGACGCGATCATGCCGAAGGAAAGGATGACGAGCAGTTCCGACGTGCTGAACGTGGAAACCGTCCGGTACTTGCGCAGCAATCCGTTCACGACGATGACGAAGAACAGAAAGGGCGCCATCAGGGACGCGGAGACATGCTCGAAATCCATGAACGTCCCGCGAACGACCCATACGTTGTAGGGGATCCACAGGCTGATGAAAACGGCCAGGACGATACCGACCAGGATCGAGCGGAGGGTCACGCGGCGGTGGTCTTGAATTTGCATGTCGAACCTGCTGGATTTCGGCGCGTACGCCCGGTGATTCGCCGGGCCTGCCAGATTGGCGGCGCCTCATGGAGACGGACCGATGCCCGGGAATGCATACGAGCCCGATACGTTGAACCGCCTTTACCGGACCGGCGGCGGCGATCCCGTGGACGACGGACGCTGCCGGTTGCGCCGGCCGCGATTCGAATCCCGCTGGAACGGCCTGTTGCTGCCGGAAGACCGGGATGTCGCCGAGAACCGCGGATTCAACTACCTCATGGTGGAGCCGGTCGGCTTGCCCGCCGGAGGCGCCGGCGAAGTCCTGGTCATATTCCACGGCCTGAACGAGGGCAGTTACGCCAGGATGCTGCCCTGGGCCGCCAGTTTCGCCCTGCGGCTCGGCATTCCCGTCATACTCTTCCCCCTGTCCTTCCACGTCGGGAGGCGTTCGAATCTATGGAGTTTGCAGGACCAGACCCGGATCGCCTCCCATCGCGCCGCCCTGGCCGCGAACGGACGGGCGAGTCCCTTCAATGGCCGCATAAGCGATCGGTTGAGCCAGGCGCCCGTACGCTACGTGCTTGGTGGACTGCAGTCCTATTTCGACGCAGTGGACCTGGCGGACCGGATCCAGGCGGGCGGTCACGAAGGCTGCAGAGCCGGCGCGAGCGTGCGTTTCCTGGGATACTCGGCCGGCGGCTACCTTGCCCTGATCCTGTTGCTCGACGATCCCGGAGGCCGGTTTTCCAATGGCCGCGCAGCGCTCTTCGCCTCCGGCGCTCCCCTCGACGGCATCCGGCCGGGAAGCCTGTTTATCATGGATGACGCGGCCGCGAATCGGCTATCGGCGTACCTTCAGGGACGGTCTCTTCTGCTCGACACGGTCGATGGCAGGCACCGGAAGCTGGTCGAGGCGCCTGCCCGCTGGCTTGCGGAGGTGCTGTTTCATGGCGAAGGGCTGAAAGACCGCATGGAGATCCTGCGAGACCGGTTGCTGCTGGTCGTCAACCCCGCCGACCAGGTCATATCGGCCGAAAGGGCGGCAAGTAACCTGCATCCGGCCACCGTGCTGCGACTGGACCTGGGCGTGCACGAGTTTCCCTTTACCACGGGCGATCAGCTGCCTCTTGTATATGACCGGCGCGCGGCCGCGACCCGCACCATGATCAGGAACGTCCGGAACGCCCACCAAATCAGCCCGGCGTACAGATCCGCCTTCGACCGTTTCATCCACGATGTATCGGCTTTCCTGTTCCCCGGCCGGCCAAAACCGGCTTGACATCGCTCCTATGTGCCCATTATCTATAATGATATAAGGTAACCTATTGTAAATAAGCGATGTTACACTCGCATTGCTTACCAGGTGAACGGGCAAGGCATGAAGTAGTTTAGGTTGCCTCGTGAACCTGTCAAGCGACTTCACTGGGCTGTCGGGCCCGCCCGGGCGAGCATTCAGATGACTGCCACGGTTCAAAACGCCATTTCGAACTCCGCGATCGTTCCGGTCCAGGTCTTGCTGGAACAATACGCCATTTCACATCCGGAGATCGAATCCGACGAAGCGCTGGAAATCCAGCTTGACCTCATCGAACGGGCCTATCACTTCAGCATGCTGCATCACGCCGGCCAGGTCCGCAAGTCCGGCGAACCCTTCATGGTGCACTGTACGCAGGTGGTGCTTACGCTGATCGGCCTGCAACTGGACGCCGTGACCATCGCGGCGGGACTGTTGCACGACGTCGTGGAAGACGTGGAAGACGTTACCATCGAGCAATTGGCCGCGGAGTTCGGCGAGGAAGTGGCCGTCCTGGTAAACGGCGTCACCAAGATCACCGGACTGTCCTTCCGCAGCCAGGAGGAACTGCAGGCCGAGTATTTCCGCAAGATGCTCGTTTCCATGGCCAAGGACGTACGGATCATCCTCATCAAGCTCGCGGACCGGCTTCACAACATGCGGACGCTGTCCTTCCTGGCAGAGGAGAAGCAGCAGCGCATCTCCCTCGAAACCCGGGAGATCTACGCCCCCCTCGCCCACCGGTTCGGCATGGCCAAGATCAAGTCCGAACTGGAAGACCTCTGCCTGAAATACCTGTCTCCCGATGTATACCGGGACCTCGCGCGCAAGCTGGACCAGAAACGGGAGGAGCGGGAAAAACTGATCGACGAGATCCGGCAGCCTATCGTCAAGGCGCTGAAGGACGCGGGTATCGACGCCACGGTGAACGGCCGCGCGAAGCATTTCCACAGTATCTACACGAAAATGCAGCGCCGCAACCGTCCTTTCGAAGAGATCTACGACCTCCTGGCGCTTCGCGTCGTGACCGACACGTTGCCCAACTGCTACCACGCGCTGGGGATCATCCATACCCTCTACACCCCGATTTTCGACCGCTTCAAAGACTACGTTTCCCGCCCCAAGATGAACATGTACCAGTCCCTGCACACCACGATCATCGCGTCCAACGGCGAAACGGCCGAAATCCAGATCCGCACGCGGGAGATGGACCGGGTCGCGGAAGTGGGGATCGCCGCCCACTGGCTGTACAAGGAAGGGAAGGACGAGGTCACGGACGGCCAGAACCGCGAAGACTGGCTGAGCCAGGCGCTGGACTGGCAGACGGACATGACCGATCCGAAGGAATTCATGAATTACCTGCGCATGGACCTTTACGACGACGCCATCTTCGTATTCACCCCGCGCGGGGATCTCAAGGAACTGCCGCAGGGCGCCAGCGTGCTGGACTTCGCCTTCGCCATTCACACCGACATCGGGCTTCATTGCAGCGGAGCGAGGGTGAATGGCAACATCGCGCCGCTGGCCGGGAAGTTGAACAACGGCGACACGGTCACCATTTTCACTTCCCCGCACCAGACCCCGAGTTCGTACTGGCTCGATATCGTCAAGACGACCAAGGCCTCCTCCAAGATCAGGTCGTGGTTCAGGAAGGCCACGCTGGAACAGAGCATCAGGCTGGGCGAAGACCTGCTGGGCCGGGAACTGAAGCGGCTGAAGGTCAAGCGCAAGGTTTCCGATGAGCTGGAGGCTCTTGCGAAGGAATTCGGGCTGTCTGACGCGAGTCGACTCTATGCCGCGATCGGCCGGGGCGAATATTCCGCGGCCCAGGTCGCCCAGCGGCTGCTTCCCGAAGAGCCCGATGCCGAAAAGGATCCGGCAAAAGCGTCGGTGCTGACCCGGTTCGTGGACAGGGTGCGCCGTTCGCGGGGCGGAGTCAAGGTCACGGGCATAGACAATCTGATGATCCGTTTCGCCCAGTGCTGCCAGCCGGTCCCGGGAGATCCCATCATCGGCTTCATCACCCGCGGCCGGGGCGTGACGGTGCACAACAAGGAATGCTCGAATATCGTGGACGATCTGGAACGGCGCCTCGAGGTACACTGGGACGTGGAGAAGGACCAGTTCTTCGTCGTCGGCCTGCGTATCAACGGAAACGACCGGCCCGGCCTGCTTGGCGAGATTTCCAGGACGATCACGGAGGCCGGCATCAACATCACCCACGCTGCGATGGACTCCACGGACGGGCTGGCAGACGGTAATTTCACCATCGAGGTGGAACATCTCAGCCAGCTGGAACGCCTGATCGTCCGCATCAACAGGTTAAAGGGCGTGGACCGGGTGGAAAGGGAAACCGGCGTGAAACCCGGTGGCGTATCGGAAGACGTCTTCGATCATCTCGGCCAGAATCCCGGCAGCTGACGCCAGTCTGTGACGCGCTGTCTACTGAGATCACGGTTGCCGCGCATTCACCCATACCGATGGATCTGCCCAATGCCTTCCTCAGACAGACTTGACGAATCCGCCCATCCATTCGGATACCAGTCGGCCGGATACCCGGCGGACGGATACCCGGCGGACGAGCCCGTATCTCGGAGAGACTTCCTCCGGGGCGGACTGACATGCGCGGCTGCGCTGGCAGCGGGACTGGGCGGACCGCATGCACCCGAATCGGTAGCCGCCCAGCTCTCCGGGCGTCAACCCGCGGATGTAAAAGGCGTGGGAGTCGAACCGGGCCGCGTCCGGCTGGCCTTCAACGAAAACCCCCTGGGCGCGTCCCCGGCGGCCATAGAAGCCGTGCTGCGCCACCAGGACTGGATGAACCGGTATGATTACACGACCACCCTGCAGAACGCGATCATCCGGCGCCACGGCCTGGACATTCCCCGCCCGTCGGGCTTCGATTTCAAGGCGACCGGCGAGCGCCACGGCCTGATGCTGGGCGTGGGAACGACCGAACTGCTCCAGATCCTGGCCCTGCAGGCCCTGATGAAACACGGCGAAGTCGTGGAAGCCTTCCCTTCCTACGGCCAGGTCACCCGCGTCGGCGACGAACTCCGCGACGCCGGCCACGGGGTGCAGGCGCACCGGTCACCCGTGTTGCCGGACGGAAACCACGATCTCGAAGACATGGGGAAGCGGATCGGCGACCGCACAGGCCTGGTCATCATCTGCAATCCCCACAACCCCACCGGGGCGCTGCTGCCCCATGATCGGATCCTGGACTTCATCGACCAGGTGCCGCCGCATGTCCTCGTGGCCATTGACGAGGTCTACGTTCACTTCGTCCGCGACCCGGAATACCGGGATTTCATCGAGGTCGCCAAGGAACGGGAAAACGTGATCGTGCTCCGGACGTTCTCCAAGGTGTACGGACTCGGCGGCATCCGCGTGGGCTATGCCATCGCGCATCGGGACGTGATCTACCAGCTGGCGCCTTTCTCCATGGGACTCCTCGGCCGGAACGTCCTGTCCGTCCACGCGGCCGCCGCGGCGCTCGGTGACGAGGAACACGTCAGGCGGTCCCTGCAGGCCGTATGGGCAGGCAACGATTACCTCACGGCGGAGTTGGAGCGACTGGGCGCCCGGGTCGTGCCCAGCCACGGGTGCTTTCTCTGGACCGACTTCGGGCGGGAGACGCAGCGCATCGTGCGTACGTTATGGTCCAGGCGGGTCATGGTCCGCGCGGGCGCCGGCCAGTGGGCGTCTCCAAACCACATCCGCGTTTCGACGGGTTCGAGGGAAGAAAATGAAGCCTTCATCCGGGCATTGGAACGAACCCTCGGGTAAGCCGCGCGCATCGCCTTCGGCATCTCCGACGCCGCTCGATACGTCCGGGCGCGGGAACGCCTCCTCCGATCACGTGACCTCGGGACGCGCGAAACCACGATTGGCCAAGCCCCTCCGATTCAGCGTCATTATCCCCACGCTCAACGAAGCCACGACGATCGAAGACTGTCTGGACCAGTTCGATTGCGGATCCGGTGGATCGGACGCTCTGGGCGGACCGGGCGGACAGGGCGCTCTGGGCGAATCGGGCGAATCGGGCGGTCAGAGCGGACAGGGCCTGCGAGGCGCGGTGGGCGGATCGGGCGGACAGAGCGGACAGGGCGGACCGGAGGGGCGAGACGGCTCGACAGAATCTGCGGAGTGGGGTAGTCAAGACAGTCCGGACGGTCCGGACGCAGTAGAGATCATCGTCGTGGACGGCGGAAGCGGCGACGGTACGGCGGGAATCGTCCGGTCACGTTCCGAGGTTGGATTAATCGAGCTGGGCAAACCGGGCCGTGCGGTCCAGATGAACGCGGGCGCCGCGACCTCGTCCGGAGACGTGCTGCTTTTCCTTCACGCGGACACCCGGCTTCCGAACCGTTGGCGGGAGCTCGTGACCGAATCTATCTACGGACGCGGCAAGGCGGGAGGAAGGTTCCGTTTCGACATCGCCCATGCAAGCCGGATATACCGGTTGATCGCGGGGGGAACCAATTTCCGCTCGCGCTTCCTGGGTATTACCTACGGTGATCAGGCGATTTATACCACGCGGGAGGCCTTCGAGGCAGTGGGCGGATTTCCAGGGATTCCGGTCTTTGAAGACGCCCGGTTCGCCGACCGGCTGAAGAAGGCC
>JAPOOT010000404.1 GCA_026713285.1 Gemmatimonadota bacterium
AACGCGGCGAGGTCAGGCGGCGGTTCGAGGAAGGCGGCGTGGATCTCGTGGGACTCGGAACGGCCTTCGAGTACCACTCGGTCGATCCCGACGAG
This sequence comes from Gemmatimonadota bacterium, assembly GCA_026713285.1. Taxonomy (GTDB): domain Bacteria; phylum JAAXHH01; class JAAXHH01; order JAAXHH01; family JAAXHH01; genus JAAXHH01. The sequence continues at coordinate 96 of JAPOOT010000404.1, forward strand.
GTCCAGGCGAATATTGATGGAACCCTGGAGTATGCCAGACTGGCGGCCGACCTGGGCTGTCCGGGGATCAAGGTGCGGCCCAACGGATTGCAGGTCGAAGCGGGCATTCCGGAAGAGGCGACCCTCGAACAGATCGGAAAAGCCATCGGGCAGTGCGCGGAAGCGGCCGGCGGTCTCGGCGTGCAGATCCGGGTCGAGGTACACGGGAAGGACACCCAGGAGCCGCGCCGGATGCGCGCCATCATGGATCACGCGGACCATCCCAATGCGTATATCTGCTGGAATTCCAATTTCGGCGAGGTGGTGAAAGGATCGATCGAGAGCAACTACCGGCTGCTGCGCCACAAGATCAGCCTGGTGCATATCACCGAAATCTACCGCGCCGAGTATCCCTGGCGGGAACTGTTCCGCCTGCTCAAAGCGGATGGCTACGCGGGTTACACGCTCGCGGAAATTGCGCACAGCCCCGAACCCGAACGGCTGATGGGCTATTACAAGGCACTCTGGGACGCCTACCAGATCTGAGCGCGCATCCGGCGCATCCGGCGCACCCGGCGCGTATCCGGCGCGGCATTAATCGGATTAATTCGAACCGCCGATTATCGGCATGGGCAATCTGAAAGGATCGTTTGATTTATGACCACGACGGCGGCAACCTCGCAGGAGGCCATTTACCGGGAACGAACGCCGGGTTCCTACGAAGCGTTCAAACGCGCCCGTGAAGTCATGCCCGGCGTCGCCAAGGGCGCCTACTATTACGCCCCTTATCCCGTCACGATCGAACGGGCCGAGGGATGCTATCTGATTGACGTGGACGGGAACCGGTACGTGGACTTCGCCAACCACCATACCACGCAGATCCTTGGACACAACCATCCCGCCATAATCCGGGCGGTGGAACGCCAGATCGAACGGGGCATCGCGGTAGCCGCACCCATGGGTAGCGAAACGGCCCTCGCGGAGGAACTGTGCCGGCGGATCGAATCCCTGGACAAGGTCCGATTCTGCAATTCGGGGACCGAAGCCACGCTGCACGCCATCCGGCTGGCCCGGGAATACACGGGACGGCACCTCATCGCCAAGTTCGAAGGAGGGTACCACGGCAGTCACGACGCCGTCGAAATCAGCGTCGCACCCGATCCGGCTAAGGCCGGTCCCCGGGAGCGGCCGGTACCGGTGCGGGGCGCAGGTGGCATGCCGCCCAACACCACCGAGAACGTCATTATACTCCCCCAGGATGACGAAGCCGCCGTGGAGACCCTCATCGAGGAACACCGGGACGAACTGGCGGCCGTGATTTTCGATCCCCGGACCGGTGTCATTCCCCAGCGACCCGCATTCATCCGAGCGGTGCGGGAAATCACGCGCAGGCACGACGTGCTGCTCATCTTCGATGAAATCGTGGGTTTTCGCGCGTCACCGGGCGGAGTCCAGGCGCAGTGCGGCATCCTGCCGGACCTGACCGCCTACGGCAAGATCGTGGGCGGCGGCTTTCCCGTGGGCGCCTTCGGCGGCCGGAGGGACCTGATGGACGTGCTGGATCCGACCCTGGGCAGACCCCGGCTGTCTCAAAGCGGTTCATTCAGCGGGCATCCGGTGGCCATGGCCGCCGGTCTTGCCATGCTTGAAGTGCTGACTCCCTACGTGTATGACCGTCTGGACCAACTGACCGGGCGCCTGATGGACGGTTTCCGGAATGTATTCGAACGGACCGGAACGGTGGCCACAGCTGTCGCATCCGGTTCCACCTTCAGCATTTACTTCACGGAGGGCCCGGTCAGAACCTATCGGGCCGCCGCCGCGGCGGATAAGCGTCCGGTATCCGCGGTTTTTCTCGGCCTGCTCAACCGCGGTTACTATCTGTCGAACGGCCTGGCCATGAACTGTCTTTCGGCGGCCATGGACGAATCGCATATCGACGGCCTCGTCGCGGCCCTGGCCGAGGCACTGGAAGAAAACTGACGTCCCTGGCCGGTATACGCCGGCCGGTCTTGTCCATTCGAACCACCCATACAGGAACGGAACCATGTCTCAATCACTCAAGTGGGCTGTCATCGTACTCGGCGCCGTGGCCGGCTTCTACCTGGTCCCCCTGTTGATTTCGGCGCAGGGCGGAAGATCCGATGAATCGGCCGCCCGCCCCCTGCCCCCGGACGCCTCCCCCCGTGATCAGCAGGTCTTCCGGTACATGAGCCCGGAACCCCGCACGCTCGACTCCGCCATAAACGACTATGACACCGAAGACACCATCATCCCCTTCGAGCCCCTGCTTCGGCGCGATCCGAACTGGCATCCGGAACCCGCGGCCGCCGACCGTTACGAATCTTCGCCGGACGGCAAAACGTGGACCTTCCATCTCCGGGAAGGTGCGAGATGGAGCGACGGCCGTCCCGTCACGGCCCATGACTTCGTATACTCATTTCGCCGCATGCTGGACCCGCAGGAGGCCAATCCCTACGGGTTCTTCTACCACGATTTCAAGAACGCGCGCGCCATCAACCGCGGTGAAATCAAGGACCTGACCCAACTGGGCGTCCGAGCGGCCGACGATCTCACCCTCGTCATCGAGACGGAGAAATCGGCACCCTACCTGCCGTACATCGTTTCCTACGGGAACGCGCTGCCCGTGCCCCCGTGGCAGGTGGAGAAATACGAGCGGAAGTGGACCCGGCTGGAGAACATCGTCTCGAATTCGGGGTTCAAGCTGTCGGAGTGGGTCACAGGCAGCCACATGACCCTGGTCCCGGACCCCATGTACAACGGTCCCCACAAGCCCTATCTGGAGAAGGTCATCCATCCCTTCCGAAACGCGGCGGTGGCCACGGTCCTCGCCTACGAGAACAACGAAGTGGACCGCGAACTCGTCGATGTGACCGACATGCCCCGCATCATGGCCGATCCCGAACTCGCGCCGGACCTGGTCAAGGTGGCCGCGAGGGCATCATGGTATCTCTTCTACCGCACGCGCCAGCCGCCCTTCGACGACGTACGGGTCCGGGAAGCCTTCACCCGGGCGATCGACCGGGAGGTCATTACCAATATCCTGCTGGGTGGAACGGCCGTACCCGCCTATTCCATGATCCCGCCCGAATTCGCCGAATACAACGGACCGGCCATGAAAGACTACCAGTCCTATGACCCGGCAAAGGCCCGGGAGCTGATTCGGGAGGCCGGCTATCCCCGAGGGAGGGGGTTCCCCCGTCAGGAAATGTGGCTGCGGGCGCCCAATCCCACCATCAAGCGGATCAGCGAGGCCATCATGGCCATGTTGAAGGAGAACGTCGGGGTCGATATCACGATCCGGAGCGCCGACAGGACCATGTATATGAACAACATGTACAACTGGCGCATGAACCTGGGGCTGATCGTGTTCTACGCCGATTACCTCGACCCGCGCAACATGCTCGACATGATCTGGCACTCGCAGCCGCAGGGATACGGCAGGTCGGACTGGACGAACGCCGAATTCGACCGGATGGTGGAACGGGCGGCCTCTGAACTGGACAGGCAAAAGCGACGCGCGCTTTACGCGGAGGCGGAGGAAATCATGGTTTCCGACTACGCCGGGTCCTTTTTGTTCCACCCGGTGAACCTTGAACTCAGGAAACCCTGGGTGAAAGGGATTACGGAAAACCCGGACGGCACGGTCGGAGCAATGGATTATACGAGGGTCTACATCTCCCGGTAAATAACCGCGTGGGGAGACCGCGACACAACGACCCTACGTTTGTACATGCAAAGTAAAAGCCTCCGCGGCGATAGATTCACGCGGAGGCTTTTTTGGTTTTACAATTTGTCTGAACGTTGTAACCGTGTCGTTCCCAACGTCGATTACCGGATCGCGTCCTTCATCTGGGCGACGATGTTGCGCAGCGACGCGGCGTTTCTGGCGCGAGGCGCCAGTTTCAGGTAGCTCTCATAGGACTTGATCGCGTTCGGATAGTCCTCGCGGGTCTGGTACAGGATACCCAGGTTGTAGTGCCAATTCGCTTTCTTGCCGTTGATGCGGATCGCGGCCCTGTAGGAACTGATCGCACTGCTGCTGTTCTTGATTTTCTGATAAGCGGCGCCCAATGCGCCGTGTGCGTCCGCATACGCGGCATCGATCTGCGTCGCCTGCTTGAACGACTTGATCGCGTTGGAGGTCTGGCCCGCCTTCTGCTGGGAAAGGCCGAGGTTGTAGTGCGCTTCCTTGTAATCCGCCTTCAACTCGACGGCTTTCTGGAAAGCGCCTATGGCATTCGTGTACTGTCCTGCCTTGAAATAGGCGATGCCGAGATTGTAATGACGGGGGGGATCGTCAGGCATGGCTTCCACTTTCGTCTTCGCATCCGCGATCGTCTGGGCCTGTATAGCAGGCGCCGCGACCAGTGCGGCCAGAACCGTGAAGACGGCAAGGCAATTCAGTTTCTTAATGCGTGTCATCCTCGTTCCTCCATTGGATAACTGAGCGTAACAGGACATTGAGTATTTATGGACAAATCGTGTTTTCGAGCGTATATTGAATCCAAGATGATATAATATAACATTTTGTCGAAATTTGCAAGTGAAATTCTCTACTTTCATGTGGGCGAAACGGAATCCTGGCATCAGGGAGGCCATCGATGAAAAGTTATACTGTCGATGATTTTCTGGGCGACGCACGGCGAATCGTGCGAGAAAACGGGATCAGGGACGGACTGGAATCGATCAGGAAGAACACTGAGCGCCTG
>JAPOOT010000405.1 GCA_026713285.1 Gemmatimonadota bacterium
AGAACGTCGTGAGCGGTTCGATCTCGGTGACGATCGCCGCGCTCCACAGGTCCGACGCGTCGGCCTCCGTCTTCGAGTATTCGGCCGTGCGTTTCTGTTCCTCGTCGTGGTACAGGATGATCGAACGGTATTGCGTACCGACGTCCCCGCCCTGGCGGTCGCGAGTAGTCGGGTCATGAATGCGCCAGAAGATATGCAGGAGATCCGCGTAGTTGATTGCGCCCGGATCGAAGGTGATCCGAACGACCTCGGCATGCCCCGTGGCACCGGTGCAAACGGACTTGTAATCCGGGTTGTCAACGCTTCCCCCGGCATAACCGGACACCACGACCGTGACGCCCTTGACCTGCTGATAGATCGCTTCGAGACACCAGAAGCAACCTCCGCCCAGCGTCGCCGCTTGCGCATTTTGTGTCATGTTGCCGTCCTCCCTGGGGTTGAGAGCTGATCCGTTTTCAATCGCCACCGTCGCGCCCGCCCGCGATCACAAGAGCCAGGCCGCTCAGTGTCCGTTACCTGCTTGCTCAGCCGCGTCCGGTCGCTCAGTGTCCGTTACCTGCTTGCTCAGCCGCATCCGGTCGCTCAGTGTCCATTACCTGCTTGCTCAGCCGTATTCAGCCGCGCTCAACCGCGCGAATTCCTTGTGACGCGCATGTAGGTAAAAATGAAAACAGGTATCGCGAGGACCACGAAAATCCAGATCAGCGCACTGTCGTCCTCGATGATCCCGGTCATCGCCAGCAGCGTACTTGCGCCTGCCGCGGGGATGGCCGCCGTGAAGGCGGATATCATCAGGCAGAACAGGAGGTCCTTGATCATGCGTTTCATGAGGCCGGCCGATTCAACAGTTTTCCGTCGACGTAATCCTGCAGATCCCGCGTGACCGCGCCGTCGGGTTCCCTGTCGTAGGTCGACCTATGGACCTCCATCAGTCCGGACGGTTCGAAACGCCGTCCTTCTCGCACGGTGCAGTGTACGTTTTCGATGTCTTCGATCCGTTCGAGGGGATTCCCCCGTACTGCGACGAGATCGGCCCGCAGCCCCGGCCGGATCGTCCCGGTCCGGTCGTCGATGCCCAGCACCCGGGCGTTTACGGCAGTGGCGGACCGGAGCGCGTCCACGGCCGGAATGCCGGCGTCCGTGTACATGGCGAGTTCGTCATGCACGCTCATCCCGGGGACGAGGTGGGGAAAGGGCGTATCTGTGCCCAGCGCGATGGTCACGCCCCGTTGATGCGCCCTGCGCAGGAACCGCTTCAGGTGCGTCATGGCGCCCTGATATCTCCACCGGTGCTCCGGCGGTCCGAAACGGCTGAGGTACCGCTGCCATATATCCAGATGGCGGGGGTGGACCCAGGACTTCCGGTCGTCGTGGTGGAACGGCCGGTCCAGGATGCGGCCGAGCCGGTCCCAGACCACCAGGGTAGGGTCGATGATTACGTCACGCTCCAGGAGCAGATCGATCATGAGATCGTCTTCCATCTCGGAGGCCGCGCGCCAGGCTACGCCACAGCCGGCCTGGTGCTCGAATTCATCCAGCCCGAGCCGCACGGCATCCTCCGCGGTCGTAGCCTGCAGATGAGCCACCACGAATTTACCCGATTCATGGGCGGCGTCAACAGCCGCCTTCAGCAATTTCGGTTCCACGCCCGCGTACAGCTTGATCTGGTCCACCCCGGCTTCCGCGTGCCGACGGACCGATTCGGCGATATCCCCGGGTTTCGCATGGGCGCGTCCCATCTGGGGCCAGTAGACCCGCGGTCCGTCGAGCAGATGGCCGCAGCACAGGATGGCGGGACCGGCCGAAAGGTCATTGGCGTGGCGCTCGCGCTCGCCCAGGATCCACGCCAGGTCGTTTCCCACGTCGCGGACCGTGGTTACCCCCGCGGCCAGGAACGCCGGTCCCATGACGGAACTGTAGTGGACGTGGGCGTCCATC
>JAPOOT010000401.1 GCA_026713285.1 Gemmatimonadota bacterium
GCCTGGTCGAGGCGCTGCTCGGACACCATTTCCGCATCTCCTTCACCACGGCTACCATCAACGAGCCGGGGAACGACCGCGGTGGATGGCACGCGGACTGGCCCTTCAACCAGCGGAATGCCGGCTATGTGCCCGCGCCGTACCCGGACGCGGTCATGCACCTCACGACCATCTGGATGCTTTCTTCCTTCACCGGGGCCAACGGGGGCACCCTCATCGTCCCGGGCAGTCATCGAGACTCCAATAACCCGACCGGAAATAACGGGGTTCCGCCCGAAGCACCCCATTCGACCGAGTTGAACGTGACCGGCGAGGCGGGAAGCGTCCTCGTCATGGACAGCCGTTTGTGGCATTCCACGGCCGCGAACACCTCGAAGGATCCCCGCGTCGCCGTTGTCGTCCGCTACGCGCCCTGGTGGCTTAACCTGAACGTGCTGAAGCCCGGCTCGGCAGACCGCAGGATCCTGGTGGACGAGACCGGCGGAACGGAGAACCTAGTTCCCGCCCTTCCCAGGGAAGTCTTCGACAGCCTGCCCAGTGAACTTAAGCCCCTCGTGCGTCACTGGGTGGAGTAGGATCGTCCGAGGCAGGTCGGCACTCAGATGTCCATGCGTATCCTGTCACCGGTACAACGTCCACCGACCCCGCTCTACTCGCATTCGGAAATAGTGGCCACCGTAGCCCCGCGGCGTATCCCGCGAATCGCCCGATATGCTTCATGGGTCCGTTGGTGGTATCCTCGCGCCGCGACGCAACCTTTTCATCATCGCCGGAGTCTTACTCGCAGAACAGGCAGCTCGATGATCTTCATTCTTACCACACCAGGAATCGGGTCCCATGAATGCGCTTTGTAAACTGGCCGTCGCTTGCCTATGTATAGCCGTCAAGTTGAACTCAACCGCGCAGGATACCGAGATGATGCGAACTGAACAGGGATTCGTGGAAAGCATCACGGCGACGTATACGGTCGATCCGGGCGGCGAACTGACCATCGATGCCGACTTCGGATCCGTCCGGATCGAGACCTCGACGAGCAACACCGTGGAGGTTCTTGTTGAAAAGCGCCTGAAAGAGGGCACCGAAGACCAGGCGCGCCGAGCCTTCGAAGAAGTGGAGGTAACAACAGAACAGCGGGGCAACGACGTACGCATCGGCGTTGACAAATCGCGATGGTTCAAGCGCGACAGGGTGTCCATTGCGATGACGGTACAGGTGCCTGATGCATACAATCTGGACATCAAGACGGCGGGAGGCGGCATCGATATCGGGGACCTGGACGGCGAGATCACGGCGAAGACTGCCGGTGGGAGCATCAGGATAAGCGCTACAAAAGGGGACGTGACCGCCAGGACCCTGGGCGGAAGCATCCGTATCGGCCCGACCGAGGGCGGCGTGTTTGCGAAAACGCTGGGCGGGAGTATCGACATAGGTGACACGAAAGGGGACGTGTCGGCCCAGACGCTGGGCGGAAGCATCCGTATCGGCATTGCGGACGGGGATGTGTTTGCCAGGACAATGGGCGGAAGCATCATCATTGAAGACGCTTCGGGTAAAGTGTCGGCCAAGACCCTTGGCGGAAAAGTCAGGGTCGGTTCCACGTAACACGTAACAAGTCGCTGGCGGCGGCAATTCCGCCATTTTCGACAAGCAGGGAGGAATGATGCGTTTGTTATTGGTCATGGCCGGTGTCAGTCTGCTCGTTGCCTCGGCATATGCATGCAATGCACAGGAGACCACATTTATGCGAGACGGATTGAACTTCAAGGAAAGAACCCATCAGAAATACACGGTGGATGGTACCGGCACGTTGAACGTTGACGCCGACTTCGGTTCGATTCGGATCGAGAGC
>JAPOOT010000430.1 GCA_026713285.1 Gemmatimonadota bacterium
CCGTCCGCCGCGTCGAACTCGATTGCCACCGGCATCCCGGATGCGATATGGGGAGCGATTTCGCTGTTGACCCAGACGAGGACCTGTACGGACCCGCCGCCCTCGGGCAGGACTTCACCTTGCTCGACCAGTACGCCGTCCACCTCGAGACTTCGAGCCACGTTGCCGAAGAAAAGCCATACCAGGAGGATGCCCAGCACGACGGCAATCGCGACGACCAGCAGGCGCTCCCGGGGCGTGGAAATCGTCAGCAGCCGGTCGAGCTGTTCGCGCTCTTCCTTTGCTTCGGCAACGATTTCATGGAATGAGTTTAACGGATTGTTGAACACAATTTGGCTTTGCCTCCGCGTAGTCCGTCGAACTGGGTAGATTTCGTCAGGACAAATCAAGTCAATATGTATTATGAAGTTATACACAACTCCGATCAAGACAGATTGAGAAACATCATATTTCGGATTCCACAGATTCAGGTTGCAGGGCCCCGGTCTTCTCGCCTTCTGACCCCGGTCTTCTCGCCTTCGGACTGTGCCGGGCATTCCCTAGACTGGCGTCTTGCAGCCGGTCCAGCCCAGACCCTGGGACATCTGGGCATAGCTCGTGAGCGGCACCGCGCACATCCGGTCCCAGTCCGCCTTGTCGATGACCGGACGGTCCAGCAGTTCGATCATTTCGTCGAATTTACCGAGCGCATCGCAATCCACCGCCTCGGGGGATGCCGCCTCGCGGTGACGTGGCCAGGCACGTTCACGAGCGTGACGCCAGAATGCGCTGTCGTACTTCGAACCGCAGGAATAGTGCCAGCCGACAAACAGGCCGTAGCAGAGCATGTTATTGACGAGAAACCGATTGACCAACGGGGCGTCGCGCGGAAGATGCGCTGCCGGCCGGTTGAGTCGGGTCTGGAGCACCATGCCGATCTGCAGTTGGGCGGAGACGATCGCCGTTGCTTCGAGCGGTTCCATGAACGCCGCCGCATTGCCGATGCGAGCCACCGCGCCATCGTAGATCTGACGATGGACGAAATTGGGAAACTGAATGACGGCGCGCTGCTCGAATTCAGACACGCCATCGGTTTCAAGGAACGCGTCAAAGTCCGACTCGACTTCCTCCAGGCGGGAAACATCACGGTTGAAGATGTACCCGTATGATGTATGTGCCGTAAGCGGAATAACGAATATCCACCCGTGCGGACGCGCGACCGCACGGGTATAGGTATGTTGCAGAACCGGCCCGTTCCGCGCTTCTTCGATTATTGCCGGGCAGCGCCGGATGACGGCCGAATTGGTGGGTATGAATGAAATATCGATGTGTCTGTCGGGATGGAGTTCTTTCGGAAACCCCCGCGCATCGAAGACCAGGTCGTATACTTCCGGTCCACGGCCCTCGAACTCCACCTGCGCGCCGTCCCTTATCCTGGTGATGCCGGTCACTTTCGCGTCGATGTGGCGCGCGTTTGTTCCTTCGCGTAAAATCTCCGCCATCAAGTCGGCGGACAAATGATAGGCATAGGATACCTGTTGCGGCGTGAAGTAATGGGTGAAATCCCGGCCTCGACACCCCCATCCCTCGAAAGCGACGCCGTACTTGCGCGTTCCCTTCAAGCGCTGCTGGACGGTCTCATGGGGAAGACTCGTCAACTGCTGCAACTCCTGGACCAGACTCGGCCAACTACCCTCGCCCACGCCGATGACCGGGATGCGAGAGTCGTATATGTGGTGCAGTTCGTGATCGCCGTCGGGGTGAATACGCGTTACACTGGCGGCCGCCAGGGAGCCCGCGGATCCCTGTCCGATAACGGCGATTTTCCGTAACGATTCAACGCCCGGTTGTATCATCGCGCGTCCCTTTGCAGGTGTGGGTCGTATCTACGAAGATACAAAATGCCGTTTGGATCACAATAGTTGTTATAGTAAACCGTTACGTCGCAGGCTTTAAAGGAGAGGTCTACAGGGGTAGGGAGGTTACCGTCTTTTCACATTACACGATTCTGGAGGACATTCCTGTAGTGAGAGTATAAAACAATGGATTCAGGCCG
>JAPOOT010000407.1 GCA_026713285.1 Gemmatimonadota bacterium
CCCTGCCGGCGCAGGTATTGTTCCAGGCCGACCAGGAAGGGCGTTACTGCCTCCAGGTTGGCGTTGTGCGCCATGTGGCCCACTCGGATCGACCGATTCACGTAGTCACCCAGGCCCAGGCCGACGTGCATGCCGTACTCGGCTTTCATGAAATCGGAAAAAGCGACGGGTTTGAACCGGTCTTCCGATAGGATAACCGTCATGTTGACGCAGGCGGCCCGTTCCTCGGCCATGACCTTCAGGCCCATGGCGCGGACCCCTTCCCGCACCACGCGGGCGACCTTTCTGTGCCGGGTCCAGGTCGCCTCGAGCCCTTCCTCCAGGATCGAAGCGGTGCTCTTCTCCAGGGCGACGAAGTTGTTGACGGGCATGGTGCCTGGATGGGGATGGACGTCGGCCTGTGTAACGGCGAAATGGCGCAGGTTCTGAAGATCGCCCATGAATCCGCGGGGCTCGCGCCGGTCTTTCATGACGTCCCATGCCAGGTCGCTCACGGCCACGAGGGCCAGGCCCGGCGGCGCGCCAAGTGCCTTCTGGGAGGCGCAGACCGTGACATCGATGTCCCAGGCGTCCATCAGGTACTGCTCTCCGCCCAGGGACGCGATCGTGTCCGCCAGGACGAGCATGCCGTGTTCCTTCGCGGCGGCGGCCAGCTCGCGTACAGGGTTGGCCACGCCCGTCGACGTTTCCCCGTGCACCATGAAAACCGCCTTCAGGCCGGGATTGGCCGCGGCCGCTTCGTGGATGTCGGAAGCTTCGAAGGGAACGCCCCAGGGCTTCTCCAACACCACGGAATCCAGGCCGAACGCCCTGGCGAGATCATCCAGGCGCCGGCCGAACAGGCCGTTGTCGAGGGTCAGAATCCGGTCGCCGGGATTGAACAGGCTGTTTACGACCACGTCGTTGGCCGTGTGACCCGATCCCACGAGTACGAAAACATCGCCTTCCGTCCCGATGACGCGCTGAAGATTGGAAATGGTCTTGCGCCAGATCTCCACCCAGCGATCTCCGTAGTGGGCAGTGATCGGATCGCCCATGTGGGCCGCCACGTCGGGGCTGATTTCGATGGGACCTGGGATCATCAAACGGTAGTGTTTACGCATGAAGGGCACCTGTGGATGGGTCTCGCGGATGAGTTCAGCCGTCGTTTTTCTGTGTTTGAAACATCGTTCGAATATACGATGGTGAACCGGGCCGATCAACAGAGAAAAACTGAAGGCAAAAAGGCAGTACGGCGTACATTTATAGTGATCGTTCTTCGGCAAATTAGAATATATAGACCTTGACTTGACCGGGAACCTCGCCTTAATTGCCTGTGCCTGCTTTCCAGGCGAGTGTGAAGGGCAGGCATGAAATCCGGTGGTGAAGTGTAGTAAACTCCGAAGTTCGCATCAAACACGAAGCTTCCCTACGTACCTAAACAGCGGAACAGAGGATAAGATCAATGAAGCATCGCCTGACAATCCTGGTCGCAATATGCGGCCTGTTTATCTCGACCTTCTCAATCTATGATGCCAATGCGGCGTCCCGCAAGCCGGTCGTCGGCAAGAAAGGCATGGCGGTTGCCGTGGAGCCCCTGGCCACGCAGATCGCCGCGGACATCCTGAAGAAGGGCGGTAACGCCGTAGACGCCGCCGTGGGGCTCGGACTGGCCCTGGCGGTGACCCACCCATCCGCCGGCAACATCGGCGGCGGCGGGTTCATGATCATACGCATGGCCGACGGGACGGCCGTGGCGGTCGACTACCGCGAGAAAGCGCCGGGCAAGGCCCATGCCCGGATGTACCTGGATGAAGACGGCAACCGCGCGGTGAACCCGAATATCACCCTCACCCGCCGCGACGGTTCAACCTACCATCCTCCCACCAACCGCATACACCACCTGGCCATCGGCGTGCCGGGTACCGTGGCCGGATTCGCCCTGGCCCTGGAGCAATACGGCACCATGTCCATGGCGGAAGTCATCCAGCCCGCCATCGATCTCGCCGAAAACGGGTTCATTCTGACAGAGCGCATCGCCCGGGGATTGAACAGCCGAACGGTCATATTCAATCAGATCCCGGCTAGCAAGGCGGCCATGCTCCGGAGCGACGGCGAGGCCTGGCAGGCAGGCGACCGGTGGATTCAGAAAGACCTGGCGGAAACCCTGAGACGCATCGCCCGGGACGGCCACGACGGGTTCTACAAGGGTGTGACCGCCGAATTGATTGAAAAGGATATGAAAGCCGGGGGAGGGATGATCGACCGGACCGATCTGGCGAACTACCAGGCGATCATTCGGGAACCCGTTAGAAACAAGTATCGGGGGGAATACGAGATCATTTCCATGCCCCCTCCGAGCTCCGGCGGCATCACCATGTCGCTTATGCTCAACATGCTCGAAGGTTACGACCTGGGCCGGATGGGCCATAACTCGTCCAACACCCTTCACGTCATGACCGAAGCGATGCGCCGGGCTTACGCCGACCGTGCCCGGCACCTTGGAGACGCGGACTTCGTCGATATACCGGAACACTTAACGACGAAGGAGTACGCGGCAGAGCTCCGGTCCACGATCGATCCCTTCTTCGCCACGCCCAGCGAAGAACTGGGACCCGAATTGACGATGCCGAGCGAGAGCGACCAGACCACGCACTACTCCGTTGTCGACCAGTGGGGTAACGGCGTATCGAACACCTACACGCTCGAAGGCGGGTACGGCTCCCACATCGTCATCGCGGGAACGGGCATGATCACGAATAATGAGATGGGCGATTTCAATCCTCAGCCGGGGATCACGAGAACCACCGGACAGATCGGCACGCCGCCGAATATCATCGAACCGAACAAGCGTATGCTGAGTTCGATGTCGCCGACCATCGTTACGCGTAACGGCGATCTGTACCTGGTCGTGGGCAGCCCCGGAGGACGCACTATCATAAATACGACTATGCAGCTGATCCTGAATGTCGTCGATCACGGCATGAACATCCAGGAAGCGGTCGACGCGCCGCGTGTACACCACCAGTGGTTTCCGGACTTCCTTCGATTGGAAGGCGGAGTGGGGCGCGAGACAGCGGACGCACTGCAGGCCAAGGGCCATGAGCTCAGCAGCCGCGGATTCGGCGGCGGATCCTACCGCCAGGGTGACGGCCACAGTATCATGGTGGACCCCGACACAGGCTATCGCCTGGGTGCGCCGGACCCCCGGATCGAGGGCGCTGCATTCGGTCATTAGGCGAACGCGACGGACCTTTCCAAGCGGAGGTCCCGCGTACCGCCTGTTGGAGCAGTTATATTGAAGTTGTACGACCGTGACGCCGCGCAGAAACTGCGTCACCTACTGGGCAGGTTCACCCGAGCGCCGGTGGCCCACCTGCCCACTCCGCTACAGGACTGTCCTCGCCTCGGGGAAGCCCTTGGGGGCCCCCGAATTCTCGTCAAACGCGATGACATGACCGGACTGGCCATGGGCGGCAACAAGGCCCGCCAGTTCACCTACTCGCTGGGTCCAGCCCTCGACAGGGGCTGCGACTGCCTGCTCCACGGGTCCGATTCCCAGTCCAACCAGTCCGCGCAGACCGCCGCCGCCGCCGCGCGGCTCGGCATGAAGTCCATCGTGGTCATCCCGCGGGACCATAGATCCTACCCCGTTTCCGGCAACCTGCTGCTCAACCACCTCATGGCGGACCAGATAAAGTACGTCTTTCCCCTGACCGTGAAGGACGAGTTGAAAAAGCAGATGAAGGAGTTGGAAACAAAGGGATCGAAACCCTACGACACGAGCAGCGACGGTGCGATCCTGCGTGCCGTGGCCTATGTGGACGCCACCCTGGAACTGTGCGAGCAACTGGCGCAGCGGGGCATTGCGCCCAAGGCCATCTACACGAGTTCCATGACCTATACCATCGTCGGCCTGGTGGTCGGACTGCGCGCCGTATCCGCCTGCTTCAAGGCCGTCGGGCTCAACTACTGGGTGGGGGACGACCGGGAGATGCAGGAACGTCTCGCACCCGTGGCCAACGAATGCGCCTCGGTCATTGGACTGAAACAATCGTTCACGCCGGAAGACTTCGATGTCACGTGCGAATACGCCAAACCGGATTTCGGCGAACCGTCGCGCACCAGCCTCGAGACCATGCGCCTGGTGGCGCGGACCGAGGGCATCGTACTCGACCCGGTATACACGGCCAAGGCCATGGACGGCCTGGCCATACACATCAGGGAAGGGCGCTTCCAGCCAGACGACACCATCGTCTTCCTTCACACGGGAGGGACGCCCGCCATATTCGCATATGGAGACGAGCTCTTCGGTTGAGCCGCTCCGGTTGGATACACCAACCCATCCAAGAGAGGTAATACTATTTTGTTTCGCAGATCATCCAGGACGTCGCGGACGTCGAAGAACGAGCAAGCAGTACTGACCAGACGGGTAACCAGAGACCAGCTACACCAGGTATTCGGCCCGAACGTCTCACCCGCCATAACTGTGAACCGCGGTGAGACCGTCGTCGTGGAAACACAGGACTGTTTCCGGGGTCTCCTTACGGAAGAACCCCATACCCATGGTGACGTCGAAAAGTCCGACGGTATTCCCGTATCCGGTCCCATATGCATAGAAGAAGCCCATATCGGCGACGTGCTTTCCATTCAGGTGAAGGAGATCAAAACGTCGGATACCGGCGTGTTCGCCGTCCGTTCGGAAACGGGCGTCCCCGGGCAGGACATCCAGAATCACAATGTACGTGTCCTGGAAGTAGACGACAATCAAGTCAAGCTGGACGACCGGCTTGCCCTTCCGGTGCGTCCGGTGATCGGGGTCCTTGGCGTGGCCACGAAGCACGGGGAGATCGAAACCGTTTACCCCGGCAGACACGGCGGCAACATGGACACATTGGAGATCACGACCGGGTCCAGAATCTACCTCCCCGTCCAGGTCAACGGCGCCCTGCTTTCGCTGGGCGATGTAAAGGCCTGCATGGGCGACGGACAGATTTCCGGATCGGGCGTGGAAGTCGCGGCCGAGGTCACGCTCCGGGTGGACACGCAGCCGGGCGGCCGTTTTTCCTGGCCCCGGGTTGAATCGAAGGGCGAATGGGTCACCATTACTTCCGCGTCCTCGGTCGACCAGGCTGCCAGACTGGCGATCACCGAGATGGTGAAATGGATCTCGCAGGACAAGGGACTGGATTACGATACGGCCTACGCCCTGGTCAGCCTGGGGGGCGGACTCCGCGTCAGCCAGTGGGGGAATCCGCTGATCACGGCCCGCATGGTCTTTCCAAAGCGGCTGATCAACAAGCTTAAATCCGTGCCGACCGCTTCCGGCCGGCTCAACTTCCGTTCCCTGCCCCCCGCGGCCAACGGAGACGCCGGCGACGAGACGGTGGCGGCCGAAGCGAAACCGTCCGCTTCCCGTTCTTCCGCGAGGTCCGGCACGAGCCGTTCAAAGCGCTCATCGGGCAAGTCCCGACAGTCAGGTAGCCGGCGCGGCACGCGACAGCAGACAAACGGTGCACCTTCCTCTGCGGCCGACGAAACGAACACGCAGGAAGAAATCGTACAGCAGAATGAGAATGTCCTCACACCCGATGATGGAAGCGACCGCGACACGTCCGCAGCCGAGGAGAAAGGCGACGGTAAGAAAAGCCGTGTCTCCAGAGGTAACGGTCAAGGGAGCAGAGCCGGCAGAACCCGACGAGGCAAGGATGCGGCATCGAAAAAGGACGCCACCCCGGAACCGGTGGAAACGCAACCCGTCATCGCTGAAACCGCCGAGGACTCTGGCGGTGGGACCGCGGTGGCCAATGAGTCCGAAACCAAGACCGCTAAGACTGCCGGAAATGAGTCCGAGACCAAGGCCGTGAAGGCTGCCGGAAATGATCCCGAGACCAAGGCCGTGAAGACTGCCGGAAATGAGTCCGAGACCAGGGCCGTGAAGACTGCCGACGATGAGCCCGAGACCAAGACCGTAAAGGCTACCGGAAACAAGCCTGGATCCAGGACCAGGAAGGCTGCCGGAAACAAGCCTGGATCCAGGACCAGGAAGGCTGCCGGAGACAAGCCCGAATCCAGGACCGCGAAGGCTGCCGGAGACAAGCCCGAATCCAGGACCGCGAAGGCTGCCGGAGACAAGCCGGAAGCCGTGAACGAACCGTCCATACAATCGGAGACAAGCTCGGGTTCCCGGGACGAAGTTTCAAATACTCAAAGCGGGTCCGAATCGCAAACTCAGGCGCCGAAACCTACTTTCGGGAGACGGCAGCGCACGGTCCGGAGGGCATAAGACCAAAGATCTGGCGTCAGGGATTCCGCTGAGGCCTGAAGGCCCCATCAAAATCAGGCCCGCGGAATGATGCCGGAGCAGGCTGAATTAACACCCCGGGGAACGGTGATCAGCCGTCCTTCGATTCCACGGTGATCAGCCGTCCTTCGATTCCACGGTGATCCGGAACTCGGTTTCGAACGCAGTGGTGAAGTCGAACACCTCGTCGAAATCCTCGATGGCGTCCTCTTCGGTTTTCCGCAGTAACCCCTCGTTGACCAGATTGAAGACGATATCGCCGAAGTGACGGGTTCTGGTGAGGTTCCATTCTTCGAACACCAGTTTCGCCGCGATGCCGAACCTTTCGAGGGCGAGATCCCTGATGCCCATGGAAAGTTCCTTCCCCGATATGTGCCTGCGTTCGGACAGTTTCTCCACCGTATACGAAACCGCCTCAAGGACGAAAAGGTAGGCCCTCCTGGGATATCGGCCGTCGTTTTCCAGAATGCGGTCGAGTATTTCCTGGGGATCCTGTTCTTCCGACATTTTCAATGCTCCCACGCGCCTGCTGGAGATCGGCAGGACGCAGCAAGATTACCAGTTCTGAACGGGATGGCCGGCCCGGGGAAACCAGGCGACGTCGGCCACGTACGAAAGAAACACGCCAAGTACGAACGCAACGAGCATGCCCATCACAGCGGGTACGGCCTTTCGGTACAGCTGGATGCCCCCGATCTTCAGGAGCAGGGCCTTCACGCACCAGACCACGAACAGCGAGAAAGCCGAACTGGCCATGCCCGGCGTCAGCACAACGGTGAATCCGATGGGGTGCAGCGACCACCAGGTGAACCGGTGGTGGGCCTGGATCAGCAAAGCGGTAATCACCCCTCCGAAGACCATGAACCAGAACTCGGTCCCGGTGATCGCCTCCCTGTTATTGATCCATTTGACCAGGTTGTCGTAAGGTAGCTTGGTCCCGTTGGTGAACGCAGGCTCGAAGAACTGCGAAGCCCCTCCGTGGTTGTATCCCAGGTAGATCGTGAATATCAACGACACGACTATACTCAGGGCGAGAACGGCCGTGATCGTCTTGAAGGATCCTTTTCCCGTACCGCCCATCTCGTCGTCGACCTTGGCGATATGCCCCATGGAACACATGCCGAGCGTCCGCCAGTTGCGGGCGTAGGAATTGGCTATGGCGAGGTTTGTCAGGTCCCGCGTACTGATACTCCCCGAACCGATGACGGCCACCGTGAAGTCGTGGGTCTCGAAGGGCAGGTCAAGGAACACGATGCCCGTTTCCGCCACGATGCGCGTCACGCCCACGAACATGATCAGCAACGACCCCATCATAAAGGCGATGATTCCGAGGGACATGCCCGTGGCATAAAGCCAGCACACGATGTAGGTAACGCCTCCCAGGACGCCCAGCGCGGCCATCCGGTAGGAAAAGAACTCCTTCGAATCATCCACGTGGGGCGCCTTGCCCAGTGCTTTCATCACGACGTCCTTCAGGTGCTGCCGCGCCGCCCACAAAGCGTACAGAGCAAACACGAGAAACCCGCCGGAATGCTGCGACTTGACGACCGCGAAGGCATTGGGCACGCCGAGACGGGTCATGATGCCCTGCTGAATGGTCATGATGACGAAGAACACCCATATGCTGAAAAGGACGTTCAGGTTCGTGAAGTATCCAACGCCCGCAACCAGGAAATTGAACTTGACGGGAA
The DNA here is from genome assembly GCA_026713285.1 of Gemmatimonadota bacterium. Lineage (GTDB taxonomy): Bacteria > JAAXHH01 > JAAXHH01 > JAAXHH01 > JAAXHH01 > JAAXHH01. The sequence continues at coordinate 7,975 of JAPOOT010000407.1, forward strand.
TGGCGGGAAACGCCCGGGCGATCACAATGGGAAAGTTGTGCAGCGGCCCAATGGGGATGGCGCTGACCCAGTTGAAAAAACCAACGATGTTCCAGAGGAAGATGAATAGCGTGATGCCGAAAGCGTACCAGAACAGCTTCGACTGCATCACGGCGGGTAACGCGCGGCCCTTTTCCTCCTCGACCAGGATCAGCGGAATCTGGGCGAGCGGGAAGGACAGCCGCTCGTGTTCCACCCACTGTTTGCGAAGCATGACCATGGCCGACGCGCCGACCACGAAGATGGCGAGGAAGAAGGTGACCCACCAGAACATCGGTACGGTCCAGGCATTGCGAATGATGCCGAAGACCGGGGGGCGGCTGTCAGGGATGCCTTCGAAAAACCACGAGAGGGCGCGCTGCTCGTCCTGGACGATCAGCCAGGAGGGCAGATACTGGAAGAACAGCTCCGCCCACTGGTTCTCCGTGGTGGCGTTATAGTACGGGCCCGTGATACCGCTGATCCAGTAGGAACTGAAGGGCCACGCGGGAATGGTCGACGCGGTAAAGACCAGGAAGAATACGATAATCAGTTCATTGCGGTGCAGTACCCTGGAAGGCCAGAAGACTTTCAGCAGCGGATTGAGCCCCAGCAGCACCAGCAGGAAGGGGAACAGGGCGGAAACGGGCAGGTGGGTCAGGCTTATGAACGACGACTGGCTGATGTAGCCCGCGTGAATTGTCCAGATGTTCAGCAGGACAGACAGAAAGATGCCGATCAGCAGAGCCCTGCGAGTGAGACCGGTCGTCAGTGTTTTAGCCGCGCCACCGCTGCCGGTCTCGCCGGTCTGTGGCGTCGTCTCGCTGGTTTGGGACATGTATGCTTCGATTTCCTCTGAATTCAGACGCGGCCCCCAACGGATCCTGTGCGCTGCTTAGCGAGGATCGCGGGGTTCAATCCCAGGTGTTCAGTCCTTCCATTCCGAAGGCGGGCAGGAGTACGAAGTGGTCGTCGGTCTCCTTCATCCTGTCCAGGAGAAGGCCATGGTGCCGCGTGATCTCGGGCCGGTAGGCGGGATCGTCAATGAGATTCCGCTGTTCCCAGGGATCTTCCGCCAGATCGAAGAACTGCCACGGGCCGCCGCCGAGGTTGTCCCCGCACACGGTGTACTTGTACCGGGCGGATCGGTACCCACGCCAGACCCGGTCGTAGAAGGCCATGCCCTGACGCACTTCGGCCACGAACTCGAGCATCACGCCTTCTCGCTCCAGCCGTCCGGTGTTGCCGTGTATCAACGGCGCAAGGTTCTCGCCGGGAAGGGCGCCCCGCGGTCGCAGCCCGGCCAGACCGAGTATGGTGGGGAACAGGTCCTCGGTGGAGACGGGATCTTCGATCAAGGCGCCGGCCCGGTCCGGATGCCGTGGATCCGCCACGATCAGGGGGATTCCCGTCGACTCCTCGTATGGCCACTGCTTTCCCCGGAGTCCATGGGCGCCGCCGAGTTCTCCGTGATCCGAAAGAAACAGGACGACGGTCTCGCCGTGGAGGCCGGTTCGCAGCAGAAATGCGCCGAGGCGACCCATGTTCCAGTCCAGGTTCTCCACCATGGCGTAATACCGCTTCCGGTTGAGCATGATCCGTTCCATGGCCTCGGCGTCGGCCGCGTCGACGTTGGGCGGAAGCACGATGTCCATCGCCTCCCAGGTGCGCTGCATCGCCTCCGGGGCCTCGAAAGGATCGTGGGGCGGTTCGACGGAAATCACCATGCAGAAGGGACGGGACGGATCCCGGGTCTCGAGGTAGTCCATGGCGAGCTCGAAAAGCCCATCGGTCTGGTATCCTTCTACCGGTTTTGGCGTCGGGTCGTCGTCCTCGAAATAAAAGGTATCGAAGGGGCCGTTCCTGAGTTCGAAACCCATCCACTTCTGCCAGCGGCCCCGGTAGGCCTTCTTCACGGGCATCCGTCCGCACTGCCGGGCGGACCCCATGCGGCCGTGACCTCCGTCGAGATGCCATTTGCCCGTATAGATCGTTTCGTACCCCGCTTCGTTGAACTCATCGGCCAGGGTGCGTTCCGCGGGAGACATCCTGTACTCGATACCCGGTACCTTCCGGTCGTGGGCGTACAGCCCCGTCATGAAAGTGAAACGGAAAGGAACGCAGATGGGACAGGTCGAACTGGCGTTCTCGAAGCGAACACCCCGTCCGGCCAGGTCGTCGACGTGGGGCGTGACGATGTTCGGATCGCCGTAGGTGGACAGGGCCTGCCGCCGCAGTTGATCACTCAGCACGATCAGCACGTTGGGCTGTGAAACAGCCTTCATTCAGGTTACCTCTTCCTGTCTGCGCGGGTATTTCGGGATGGAATGTATCCGGCCGGCGTCTCGCGCGGTTCCCAGTGCAATTGGGTTGTGTATCGCTGGTTGGCGAGATATATTGCCGATCAAGAGAGTAACGAATCGGGGAGGACAAATCAACAGGATTTCGCTGGAGAAACGGTACGATCCCATGAGCAATCTTGACGACCTGGATGTCTATCTCTTCGACCTGAACGGATTCCTCCATCTGAAGCAGGCCCTGTCGAGGGTGGAAGTGGCGGAACTGAACGCCTCCCTGGACGAAATCCCGCCCCTGTCGCCGGGCGAATGGCACGGATACGTCAACGCCCATACCTACGGCACCGTGGACGGACTGAACCTCCAGCAGATTTACGAAGCGGGCGCTCCGTTCGAAGCCCTGATCGACCATCCTTCGTGGTTCGACCGGGTCAAGCATTTCGTGGGCGGGGAGGGTACATTCGACTACGCCCACGGCCCGCTGTTCATCGACGAGAACTTCGCCAATTTCCGGGAGCCGGGAGAGGCGATCGGGCTGCATTCCGGGGGATATCCGCCCATCATGCGCAACGGCTTCCGCTACCACGGCGGCCGGTTCATGTGCGGGCAGGTCAATGTGCTCATGGCCCTCACCGACATCGGTCCGGGGGACGGCGCCACCATGGTCATCCCAGGCAGTCACAAGTCCAACTTCATCCACCCCGAATTCGCCCGGCACGCCATGAATCCCAAGGGCGCTTCCGTGGAGGGCATTACCGGTTCCGCGGAACTGTTCATGGAGGCCGGCGACGCCCTGCTGTTCGTGGATGGCATCTCCCACGGTTCGGCCACCCGGCGAAACGCGGGAACGCGCCGTATCGTGGTCTACCGGTACGGACCTTCCTGGAGCAATTTCCGCCACGGGTACCAGCCTTCGCCCGAACTGCTGGACCGTCTTACGCCCGAACGGCGCCAGATCGTCTCACCGCAACATGCCTCGCCCGATGGCGCGCCTTACGGCCGGTCTTAACGGCATGTCCGGC
>JAPOOT010000214.1 GCA_026713285.1 Gemmatimonadota bacterium
GATGCGGGCAGGTGGGTATGGATGCTCCGGATGCCGATCTCCTCGCACGCCCGGTGCTTCATGGAGATGTAGGTCGCGCTGGGCCCGTCGTCTCCGACCAGGATCGTCGCCAGACCCGGCGTGATCCCCTGCTCGCGCATCTCGGCCGTTTCACTCGCGAGCCTGGCCTGCATTTCGTCGGCCAGCTTGCGGCCGCTCATGATGACCGGACCTTCATCGGAACGCATTGAACTCCCCTTTTACGATCTTTCATCTAACGCCTGGCTGGCTAAATGGGCTGACTCGACGCGCAGATCGTAAATTCGCACTGATCGCATCACCTCGGAAGTCACTCGATCCCCGCGGCCTTCTTCGCGATATCCATGCACCGCAGCAGGTCGTATCCCCGGAAGATCGTGATCTTCTGCGCCTCGAGCGAACCCTCGGCATGGATGGCCAGCAGTTCGTGGTACCCGCCGAAATCCGAAGCCGTCAGGTCGCGGATGAGATTAATGGCCTTCATCCGGTCCATGGTCGGCACGCCCTTGCGGCCGCCCAGGTAGCGCTCCAGGTCGTCCTTCGTCTCGTCGTTGTGCCAGTCCGCTTCAGACGGACCCGTGACCAGCAGGGCCCCGGCGATATCCTGCACGTCCCGCACGGCCTCGTGATAGTTGTTGGCGAAATGGTACTTGGCGATGTTGGTCGTGAGCGTGTCCGGCACCGCGATTCCGTCCACCACCTTGCAGTCCATGGCGGCCGCCCGGGTCAGGGCGCGGACCGTCTCCGTGTAGGTAATGAGCCGCGTGGCCTTGTCGCGGATGTGGCTCGCCTTCTCCACCCCGTTGTACACGGCAATCAGCGCGGCGGCGCCAATGTAGAGGTCGAGGAGCGGCGGCTTGTAGGACACGGCCGTGAACCGGTGAAACTCCACGAAGGCGTTCGCCAACACGCCGGCGAAATCCCACTCGCCGGCGAGGAATACGCGCTCGTTCGGGACGAACACGTCGTCGAACACGGTCAGGGTTTCGACCAGGTGGTGTTTCGAACTGACCGGGTGGTGATAGGTGCTCTCACCCGAGAACCCGAAGGGACTGGCGATGAGCCGGACGCCCGGCGTGTTGACGGGTACGGAAAACGCCACGGCATAGTCCTGGTCTTCCTCAGAAATCGCCCGCGTGGGCAGCACGATCACGTCGTCCACGTAGGCGGTGCCCGTTGTATGGGCCTTGGCGCCCCGGACCACGATACCGTCCGGACGGCGCTCCACGATGCGCACGTAGTAGTCGGGATGGGTCTGCTGGGAGGGCAGGCGGCTGCGGTCACCCTTGGCGTCCGTCTGCGCCACGGCCAGGCTCAAGTCGCGGTCGCGGCATTCGGCGTGATAGTTCTTCACGCGGTCCAGATAGTTGGTCCCGTGTTTCTCGTCGATCTGCCGCGCGACGAGCCGCAGGGAAAACAGGGCGTCCGTGCCGATCTCCTTGATGAGCAGCACCACCCCGCTGCCCTCGCGCGTGCTCGTCTCGATCATCTCCCGGCGCTTCAGGAGATCGTCCGTGTTGGCCGGTGGGATGAAGTA
>JAPOOT010000202.1 GCA_026713285.1 Gemmatimonadota bacterium
AAGGAGAGACCGGATGGATGATCTGAACGTAAAACTCGATCAACTGGAACGGGATGGTTTCGTGTTGATCAAAGGCGCCCTGTCTCCGGTAGAAACCGAGGAAGTACGTTCGCGGATCTTCCACGCCAGGGAACAGGGGTGGGAAGAAGGCCTGAACGCGGTGGGCAACATGTGGTTCGACACCCTGCTGGACCGGGAACCCGGGATCTTCGGTCCGCTCGTGGGCCATCCGAGCGTGGCGCCGCTGCTCTACGCCATGATGGGCAAGCAGTGCCAGCTCCGCAGTTTCCGCGCTCACATCAACCCCGGCGCCTATACCCAGGAATGGCACATGGATTTCTACGGCTACTGGAACGAGAAGCGGGAAACGGAAAAACGAAGGCTGGCCGTGCAGCCCAGCAGCGTGAACACGACCTTCTACTTCCAGGACAACCTCCCGGGCCAGGGCCATCTGAGGTTCGTCAAAAACGGCCACCTCTCCGAGCCGCCTCACCTGTATCCCCGGATCGAGCATGAAGCATTCGAAATGTGGTGCTACGCGCAGGAACACGTCGTGCTGCACCCCATGGCGGGCGACGCGGTCGTCTTCCTCAGCCACATCCCCCATCAGGGCGCCAAGGAAGATGACGACATGGAACGGTGCAACGTGGTCTGCCATTTCCAGACCTGCCCGATGTACGAAGGCGTATGGTACGTCTCCAGTCCCCGTCCCTTCAAGGGGTCCTTCCCCTTTCACAAGACGGTGCCTGCGGGGATGGACTAGCCCTGCGATACACCCGTTGCGAACGGGCGGTTGTTCACTGTATCCCGATGTTTCCAACCTTCGCGACGAAATCCGTTGACACGATAAAAACCGTCCTTTAAAATACGTTCCTGTGTTGTTAAGTTAAATTAATGCATAGGGATAGCGTTCATTAACTATCGTCGGTCCGGTTTCCGGGAGGAGGCCTTCATGACCACCACCAAGAAGGAACTGGTGGAACAGATCAGCAAGCGCCTGGGGCTCAAGAAAGAACAGGTATTCCCTGTTGTCGACCAGACGTTCGCGGCCATGCGGGATTCACTGATCCAGGGCGATCGCATCGAAATCAGGGGATTCGGTGTTTTCGAAGTCAAGGACACGAAGGCCCGCACTTCTGCGCGCAATCCCCGCACGAGTGATATCGTTTACGTCCCGGCCGGAAAAAAGACCCGTTTCAAACCCGGAAAACTGTTGAAAGAAGCCCTTCGGGTCCCTCTCGATGACTGAAAACAAGGCGGACTTCATACCTCCCGCCGTCCTCTCGAAACTCACCGCATTCGTCCGTCCGCATCTGTTGCGATGGATGATGTGTCTGTGTCCTATCCTGGCCGACGTGCTGGACACGGCCGCACAGCAGGACACGGCCATCGTACAGGCTTCGACCGCCTTGCAGGCTTCGACCGCCTTGCAGGACACGACCGTCGAAACGGCCCTGCAGCAGATCCCCGCGATATCGCTGGAAGAAGCCGTAACATTCTACGAATCCGGCCAGAGCGACCGGGCACGCGAGGCCTTCCTGCGTATTCTCGATGACCGGCCTGAAGAGCCGGTAGTCCTCTACCATATGGGACGGCTGGAGACGGACCTGGAAGCGGCCGAACAGTATTTCCTGAAGGTCCTGTTGCACGAACCGGAACACGCGCTGGCGGACGACGCGCTGCTGGAGGTCTCCCGCATCCAGTACGCCATGGGCCGACACGACGAGGCGGTGAACGCCTGCAACCGGCTCCTCGTGGCTTATCCGGATTCGGACCTGGAGAACGAAACGCGCTTCCTGCTGGGACGGGCGCTTCTCGACGGGAGGCGGCCGGAACTGTCGCGCCTGGTCTTTCAGCAACTGCTTGCTTCGGCGCCCGACTCGACGCTCGTTCGTTCGGCGCGGCTGGCCATTGCGGACAGTTACCGGGTGCAGGGGGATTTGATCGAAGCCGCCCGCCAGTACCTGAGGTTCGAGATCGATTTTCCGGGCGTAGAAGGGCTGGAGACGGTCCTGTGGCAGGCGGGGCAATGCCTTGAAAACGCGGGACGCACCGTCGAGGCCGGATACGTGTACCAGCGACTGATCAAGCGTTATCCCGACTCGGCGGAAGCGAAGCGCGCCCGCGTGGAAAGGCCCGTGCCGGAATAGCGGCACGGTCCGGTGCTACCTGGCCGGCTTGAAGTACACGGAATGGTCCGGTGCGATCATGATGCGCTTTACCTTGTCCGGCAGTGCATACTCGAAGGTCTGACGCCTATTCGTATTCCAGATTTCCCGGGTTATCCGCTCCCCGTTTTCCAGTTCGAAGACGAGGGGCACGATCGCCCGGAAGACCCGCCCGTCCTGTTCCTGTAGAAGCTGCCCGCGTACCGTGAACACCTTTCCAGCCGCCGCGCTGCCTGCCGCTTCGCTGCCGGTGTGATAAACCCGGTAGATTGGATAGCCCGTGTCCCGGATCCACTGGTCAAAGAACCAGTCCATCTCCCGGCCTGTTACCACCTCGACTTCGGTCTCGAAGTCCTCCGTTGTAACGAGCTTGCCTGCCTTTTCCCGGCTGAAACGGGAGAGCACGCTCATGAAATGGCCATCCCCGATGGTGCGCCGCAGC
>JAPOOT010000409.1 GCA_026713285.1 Gemmatimonadota bacterium
AAGCCCACGTCCACCAGCCAGCGTTCCTTCAGTGCGACCAGCAGCGTCAGGTGGTCCCAGGGGAGGCCGCCCTCCCAGGCTTTCGCGCCCACGCGCGCCTCAAGCAGTTCGACCGAAAAGCCGAGTTCGCGCAGTACCGCCGCAAACAGGCCATTATGCTCGTAACAGAATCCGCCGCGGCGCCGCGGCACGAGCTTCTCGAAGAGACGCCCTTCCTCCAATACAATCGGGCGGCCCCAATGGATGTCAAGGTTCTCGAAGGGCACGGCCAGCATATGCGCATAGTGCAGGCGGCGCAGCGTTTCAGCCGACGGCGGCAATGGCCCGTCGACTCCGATGCGGGCGCTGTAGGCTGCGATATCAATGTCCAACAAGGTTCCCCGGGTATTTCGTGGCCCAGTGAACTTAACGTTACAGTGCGCGGTGCGCTCCGGGCGTTCACCTCTTAAACCCGTGTCAATATACGACGATTCTCCTTGTACTGGCAACCAAAATCCGGTCATTTCAACGGTGGTTTCCGTCGCCTGGAAACGCGCGGATCGAATACGGGGCGGAGCACCGGAACCGTTACTCCACGCATCCCGGAAACGGCTGTGCTACAGGATCGCACCAGCCTTTTTCAACCCTTCGATGCGGTTCTCGGTATAGCCCAGAACTTCCGTAAGCACATACTGGCGGTCCTGGTCGAACCCCGGCGGGGCGTTCAGGCACTCCGGCGGCGAAACGGCGCCGCTTTCAAAGGCGATCGAGCGCAGCCCGTTGATCGAGGTGCCGTCCGATTGCCTCCCGCGCAGCCGCAAAGGCGCCACGGACTCCCGCGCAAGCACTTCGTCCAGCGGCCGGACCGCGCCGGCCGGCACCTTCCGGGACTGCAGGGCCGCCAGCAGGGAGGTCCTCTCCAGCCGGCCCATCCGGTCCTCCAGCAGCCGGTTCAACGCGCCGCGGTGAACCACTCGTTGAGGGTTCGTCCTGAACCGCTCGTCTTCTGCCGCATCGGGTACGCCCAGGACATCGCACAACGCCCGGAACTGGCTGTCCGTGCCTACGGCCAGCACGACGGGATCGCCGTTACGGGTCTCGTATATGGTGCCGTAGGGAGCGATATTCGGGTGGTCGGATCCCGCGCGGCCCGGCACGGTTCCGGCCAACAGGAAGTTTGCCGCCTGGTTCGCGAGCGAGGCGACGCCGGCGTGGAACAGCGACACGGTATTGTATGATCCCCGCCCGGACTGCATCCGCTCGATGAGTGCGATGAGCAGGGCTTCTTTCAATTGGTGGGCCAGGAGCAGGTCGATCAGGGCCACCGGCATTTTGACCGGACCGCTCTCTTCGGTGCCGTTCATACCGGTGAAGCCGGTCTCCGCCTGCAATACGGCATCGAACCCGGGCCGCCCGTCCTCGTGGCCGAAGGCTGTGATATCGGCGTAGATGAGCCGGCGGTTGAACCGGCGCAAGGTGGGATAATCGAGCCTGAACTTCCTGGCGTCGCCCGGTTTGAAACTCTGCAGGAACACGTCGGCGCGCGCCAGCAGGTCGCAGAGGACGGCGTATCCTTCCGGTATCGAATAATCAATCCCGATGGATCGCTTCCCCCAGTTCACCGATGAGAAGTAGGCGGATACGTCCCCGTCCGGCCGTTCCGACGGAAGTTTCCAGTGACGGGTCGTGTCGCCGCCGGTCTTCGGGTTCTCCGCTTTGATTACCGTTGCGCCGAGTTCCGCGAAGAACATGCCCACGGCGGGACCGGCCAGGACGTTTGCGGCCTCGATGACGACCAGATCTTTGAAGATGGCATCAGTGGAGGACATGGCGGGAGGTGCCGATCAGCCGGTCAGGATATCGAAGAGCCCCATGCATACCGCCCTGCTCCTGCCGTCTTCGTCCATATTGGATCGCCAGGTGGATATGGAGAGGGCGGCGATTTCGCAATGCTCCGCAAGGTGGCGGAAGACTTTTCCGAGGTCGCCGGACGATGGTCCGCCCGGCGCCGGGTACCCCATGGCCGGCGCTTCCGCCGGGTCGAGGAGATCCGTGTCGAAATGGATGTAGACCGGCCGGTCCGGCAGGCCGCAGTCGAGCAGGTCCAGTGGGTCGGGCAGGCGCCTCAGGCGGGAACCATCGACCAGTTTTCGTTCACCGGGGTCCAGGTCTCTCCCGTCAGACATGATGACGTCCGCGTCGGGAATCGGATCCATGCGCAGATTTTCGACCATCGTCTGTTCCCCCAGGCCGACCATCATGGCCAGCGGCATGCCGCCCAGGAAACCGCTCGGGGTGGTCTCCCAGGTGTTGAAGTCGCCGTGGGCGTCGAGCCAGAGGAATACCGGGTGGATGCCGGTGCGCTGGAGCCCGGCCATGACCGGAATGGTCGCGCAGCAGTCCCCCGCGACGCTGACAGGCCGCCTGCCGGCCACGGCGGCTTCGGCCACCCGGTCGGCGAGCGGACGATGCACGCACAGGGTCCGGGACATCTCGTCGTCGCCGTGCAGAACGGGAGCGTTCACGACCCAGTCGTCCTGTGCAAGCTCAAGGAGTGCAGGGTCGTGCCGGTCCAGGAAGTACGGTGTAAGGATGAACCTGTTTTCCATGGTATCCATCTGTGGTATCCATCTGTCCTCAGGTGAAGTCGAGCCAGCGGTCCCGTTCCTCGGGCATCCAGCAGGTTTCGGTGACGGTGTCCAGGTCGAAGAACTGGTAGGGATCCACCTTCTTGTATTCCGCATAGGGTCCCGACCAGTCCTTGCGCCGCGCCTTGTATGCGAGGAATCCTTCGTGGGATACGTACTCGAACACCATGACGTATCGCCCGGTGGCGCGGGCCGTATCGCGCGTCACCTCGCGGTAGTACCGGGCTGACCGCCATTCGGGGAACAGTTCGTCCTTGTGGGCTTCCACGAAGGCGAACCAGGTCCGGATCATTTCATCGTGGTCGACCTTCCGGCCGGGCTTCGGAACCCAGGTTTCCACTTCGTAGAATGACATGGTCCGTCCGTTCCGGAATAGCGCCGGGAAACACCCGGCATGTTACAGGGAAACAGGGGCAGCAGGATTCGAACCCGCGACCTACGGTTTTGGAGACCGCCGCTCTACCAGCTGAGCTATACCCCTACGATAACCACGCGGTACCGCTTCGCACAAAATACAACCGGACGGCCAGATTGGCAACCACAAAACAGACTTCCCGCACCTGTTCCGACCGGCTCGATATCCCTTGCCGAAAGTGGCCTGCCGGTCTATGATGGCCTATCATGAACGCCTTTCAAAAAACGGCCGTGGCGACGTTGGCGGCCACGATACTGCTGATATCCGTCGGCAGCCTGGTGCGGATCACCGGGGCCGGCCTGGGTTGTCCCGACTGGCCCAGGTGCTGGGGTTCCTGGCTGCCGCCGTCGAGCGTCGAGGACCTGGACCGGGATTATCTCCTGGAGAAGGGCTTCGACATCGCCGCATTCAATCCCTTGAAAATGTGGATCGAATACGCGAACCGGCTCGTGGGCGTGGTGATCGGAATACTCGTATTCGCCACCTTCCTGCGTTCGCTCCGATATCGTGGCACACAGCCCGCGGTCTGCTTCGGCGCCGGCCTGTGTTTCGTGCTGGTCGGCTTCCAGGGCTGGCTGGGCGGGCAGGTGGTCAGGTCCGGTCTCCAGCCCGGGATCATCACCCTGCACATGTTCCTGGCGGTCATCCTGCTGTGCGCCCTGCTCTACGTGACCTTTCAGTCCACAGGACCCCGGTTCCGCGTCGATATCGCGACCGAAACCCGCGCCGTCCTCCTGCGGCTGGCGTATGCGCTCCTGGCGGTCACGACGATCCAACTGCTCCTTGGCACGCAGGTCCGCGAAGGCATCGATCCCTTCATCAAAGACGACGGCGGCCTGCCCCGCGGCGAATGGCTCGCCCGGGTGGGATTCGTGGATCACGTGCACCGGCTGTCTTCCTGGCTGGTCCTGCTTGCCGGCGTCCTGGTATACCGGTTCGCCGCGCGGCATGCACACGGAAGCCGGCTGGTTCCGGTCGCCCGCCTCATCCTGGCCGGCATCGTGCTGCAAATCCTGATCGGCATCACCCTTGCTTACGGAGACCTGCCACGACCCGCACAGGTAATGCACCTCACCCTGGCCGC
>JAPOOT010000510.1 GCA_026713285.1 Gemmatimonadota bacterium
GACCGGTTGGCCGGCTACCATGGAGAGCGCGGTGCGCAGCGGTTACCAGGGCGCCGAAGCACTGCTGCGGACCCAGGGCGTGCGGACGCGGATCCTGAAATCCGAATTGCCTGCGGAGGGTCTGATGAAGTGGTTAGCGGGTAAACGGGGCATCTGACCGGTAGGTAGTGTATCAGTGTGAATGATGAGTGTTACGAAGGAAAGGTTGTGGGTCTTGCAGCAAGAGTTCCACGACAGATTGGAGAAATGCTGCAAGACCCTGGGTTATTAGTGATCGTTACAAGGAGAAGAGCAAATTCTGCACCCATCGATTCTCATATATGGATGCCGTCTCTTCGCCTCTTCAACGGCTGGTCGGCACGTAGGATACCACCCCAAGGACTCCATCCGGTAGAAGTTCACAGTTACCGCGCACGGGTCTTGGTGTACCTCATGGTCGCCGTCTGCGTCGGTATCTTCTTGATTGAGATAGTAGTTCGGCATTTCATCCTCCAAAAAAAGCATGAATTAACTGGCCCCGCCTCCCGACGGGACTGTGATTTACGGACCGTCTATTTAACTCGGATCCGTCGTGTACGAATCGTGGTCCTTACCGTGTAGGTACGGGTGACCTTTACACGGACAGGGACACGTCTCGTGCGCACAGGGTTCCTTCGAATCCTGGGCATAGTACGACCCTCCATTTTAAGACAGGGTCACTTTTTTGTTGATTATAACGCGAGGGAGGGGTATATTACGGAAAGACCCTCAGACTAGTGAACACTGTCGGTCAATTTTCAGTGGCCCGAGGTACCCTACACCTCGGGCCATTCTCATATACCTACTATATACCCCACGGTCCCGATTGTCAATCTGTTTGCCTCTATGATCTATTAAACGCCACCTATTTCATTATACACCCCAACATACATTCTATACGAATGTTGCGATAACGGGTGTTTAGTGTATGATTTCGGTTTACATAACATTCTTTCCACTTTCGACATACTGCGCTCTCGCAATAACAGCTATATTCCCCATTTTCATCGATCTACATCCCGAACTAGTACCACTATGGATCGTTAAAATCACGAAAACCATTGTTGGCTATGACTTTATATTGTATATATACTGATAATACCTGACTATATCCGGCGTAAATCGAGGGCGGTCCTTGAGTTAAGTCGGGTATGCTCCGAAGGGAGTGCCCAGTGTCTGCCTCGGGCTGGGTTAGCATCGACAATAAGAAACCAAACAACAAGCGTCGTGATGCATCACTGCCTTCTTACATCCTCGTCTGCGAAGACAACCTAAGTTTTTTAAAAAACATCCCTGAAGATAGCATCAAACTAATCGTAACCTCGCCGCCATATAACTTGGGCAAGGATTACGAAAGGCGCATATCTGTCGAAGATTACGTGGAATCACAATCCCGCGTGATCCGTGAGTGCATCCGAGTATTACATCCTAATGGGTCGATTTGTTGGCAGGTTGGAAACTTCGTAGACAACGGCGAGATCGTCCCTATTGATACGATTCTGTATTCTGAATTCAAATCGGGTGGACTGAAACTCAGAAACCGGATTGTATGGCATTTCGGTCATGGGTTGCATTGTACCAGGCGATTGTCTGGACGTTACGAGACGATCAACTGGTGGACGAAGCAGGACGATTACACGTGGAACCTAGACCCTATACGCGTCCCATCGAAATACCCGTCGAAGCGTCACTATAAAGGACCTAATACTGGCAAAGTGTCCGGAAACCCAAAGGGCAAAAATCCAAGCGACGTGTGGATGTTCCCGAACGTGAAGAGCAACCACCCAGAGAAAACCATTCATCCATGCCAGTTTCCAGTTGAACTCGTCGAACGGCTGGTTGTATCGATGACCGACAAAGGCGACAAGGTGCTTGATCCGTTCATGGGCGTTGGATCATTCGCGGTTGCTACGCTAATGCATGACCGAGAACCATATGGATGCGATACGATTCCAGAGTACGTTGAAATTGCACGTCATCGAGTAACCGAATTGCTGAATGGAACGCTTAAGACCCGACCAATGGGGAAACCGATCTATGACCCTGCAAAGCCCAATGGTGGGCATGGATGAGGGTTGAAGCCGAGTATTCGCACTTGAACGGTAAAGAATACCTGCTTGTACACCATACAAGACTTTGGGAAGAAGTCCTTGGCGTGATCGAAAGTGTAGATGCGAACTCGTGTAAGACGAAGATTTCGCAAGAGAAAACAATGCGTGGTAGGCAGTTGTTCGATCCAGGGCGAATGAACAGTGAGTTTAAAGAGGGATTTGCTTCACTCGGATGGGGAGAGCGCCGGAGCAACTTCTGGGTAACGGCAGACAACAAACTACTCAGGAGTATCTACCATCTACCGGAACTCGAACAAAAGAACCGAATTCAAGAAGCCGGGCACGAGCCTATCTTTTCATACAACCAGACTGACTTCGTGAAGGATAGGATCGCAGTTGAAGTGCAGTTCGGTAAATACGCCTTTGTTGCTCACGATCTATTCGTAAAACACCTGAGTTTCTATGTTTCGGATATCATTGATGTAGGGATCGAAATACTGCCCATGAAGGAAATGGAACGCGAGATGTCGTCCGGTGTTCCATATTATGAACGAGATCTACTAAACGTACTCCGACAAGGTAGGGGAGTACCTGCTGTCCCATTGGTTTTGTTAGGTGTTACGGCGTAACAAAGGAGTCAGCCATACCAACTAAGGTCCCAGAGACGAGAAACGCCCAGCAGACGCTATCGGACGTGCCGTACAGGTAGCCAACCAAGATGGCAACGCGCGAAATGAAGACTCGCGTTCTGTACATCCGAAAAGGCTACAGGTGGACGCATAGGGGGAGGGCGAGAGCAAAAATACGACTGGCAAGAATCGCGCTGATATAAGTAATAAGGCTTCAAGTACTCGATGGAGTAAATCGAAGGGGTAATATGGACCTGGATAAACTCGATACTGCAATAATTCAAGAACTGCGTGTTCGTCTGCTAACCCTAGAGGAACACCTACATGGTGACGTGATATTCTACTACGGACAAATAGCAGACGGGATTTTACGTATATTCAGAGACTTTATTGAAAATATGGCTGCATCCGATTTGAAAAAAGATTCATTGTACTTTTTTCTCAATACACCTGGCGGAAGTGTTGAAGTAGCTGAGAGAATGGTTGATATTATCCGTCGTTATTACAACAAAATCTATTTCGTAGTACCTGATGGAGTTTATTCAGCTGGAACTATTCTGTGTATGTCTGGCGACAAAATATTTATGGATTATTCCTCATTTCTCGGGCCTATCGATCCACAAGTTTTTAATGGTGAGCAATGGGTTCCCGCGCTTGGATACCTTGATAAAGTAGATGAAATGATATGTAAATCCAAAAACGGAACTTTGACAAATGCAGAATTCCTTATGTTGCAAAATCAAGACCTCGCATTACTTCGAAGATACGAACAGGCTCAAGACTTAACTAGAACACTGCTTCAAAATTGGTTGGTGGATTTTAAATTCAGAGATTGGGAAACTCATTCTTCATCAGGTGAAGAGGTGACGATAGAAGAAAAGCGAAAGAGAGCAGAAGAAATCGCTAACCAATTAGGCGATAACAAGCTATGGCATTCACATTACAGGATGATATCAAGTAAAGTATTACAGGAAACTATAAAACTAAAAATCGACGACTACTCATGTGATGAAACTCTAAGACCTATGATTCGTGGTTACAATGATATGTTAACTGGATACATAGGACGACTTGGGTATCAATTCTATCTACATAGCAGAATGATTTAGGGGGGGGATATGAGTATTATCGACAAAGTAAAAGATGCTAGTGAACACCACAATCCAAACTCTAGAGAGGATTTGCAGAGATTGGAAGAGTTTTATGATCGTATGAAGGAAGCTGGTGTCGCTAAAACTCAAACCTACAAATTGCCACAACCAGATACAATAGGCAGGATACGTTCAAGCAAAAAGTAGTTCAAGCTGAACTTTATGCTTGGCAAATAACTCGCGATACGGAACCTTGTTAGGTATGAACAAGTGACCGATGCATAAGCGAGTTACAATTATCAGGATGTTGGTCGAAGGATCGCCATGCGGCGAGCAGCAGGACGGCCGATGTATTGATCAACGCCTTCAAGAAGATGCTGATCCACGCAGATGAAGCCTGCACCGAATACCACGAACAGACAGTCCACGCAGTACACTCCCGCCGAGTCGAATGCGACGTAATCTAGTCCTTCTGTTACGCCAAAGATAGGAACGTCAAAAAGGCGAAGGCCGCACCGTTAGGTGCTGGCGATGTATGGACATGGACGGCAACGGACGTAGATAGCCGTATGATCCTCGCCTATGAAATTGGCGACCGTACAATCCAGACGGCAATCGAGTTCCTTGCCAACCTGCGATTCCGCCTTGCTTATCGCGTACAACTCAACACCGATGGCCATAAAGCATTCTATTAAGCCGTGAATGCGGTATTCGCATCGGAAGTAGGCTACGCCCAGTTGATCAAGGTTAATGCTGATGCGGAAGACGCGAAGGAAAAGCGATACAGCCGACGTAGTGCATCGAGTCACGAAATCGGCGCGTGTTTGGCATTCCTGATTAGGAGGAACTCAGCACGTCATACGTGGAACGTAACAACCTGTCGATACGGATGGCATGCGTAGGTTCACCAGGCTAATCACTGCGTTCAGTAAGAAACTCGAACATCACCTGCATATGCTCAGCCTGTACTTCGTGTACTGCAACTTCCTGAAGATATATAAGACACTCAAGGTCACGCCCGCTATGGCTGCCGGGGTGGCGGACAAACCTCGGGATTTTGAGTTGATTATCGATCTGATCGATGACCGCGAGTCGAATCCCAATCGTCCGAAGAAACACAAAAAACGGATTTCAAACTGATACACTTCTGACCGGTACGATACCTTGACCCCCTTTCGTTCTTCCGTTATATTTTGAGTAATATTCGTTCCAGTACGTATTCGCTCCGATTCCCGGTAGAAGGATTTACCCGAAAGAAGGATCCATATGCCCGCAAACCTGCTTGCGTGCCGAACGGCAAGCTACGGAAAGTTCAGCGAGTCCGCCTGGGCCCATCTGCCCACGACAGGCGTTCATCACGTGGAAATCGACGCGCCCGCCCCGGACCGGGTAGGCGAGGTCAGGGCCAGGCTCGAACGTCACGGGCTGTCGGCCAGCAGTCTGCAGTGTCCGGTGGAAGTCGAATACGACGACGTGGACGCGCGGCTGACCCCGCACCTGGACGCCGCAGCGGCCCTGGGCGCCGGATTGCTCTTCGTGAGCGTGCAGGCCGGGGAACTGGACAAGAAAGTGGTCTATGAGCGGTTGCACCGCGCGGGGATAAAGGCCGCCGAGTACGGGATCACCATCGGCATGGAGACCCATCCCGACCTGATCACCAACGCGTCCGTCGCCATGGAGACCATGCGCGGCGTCGATCACCCCAACGTCCGCGTGAACTACGACACGGCCAACATCCACTACTACAACCGGGACGTGGACCACGTCGACGAAATGGCAAAAGTCATCGACTACATCGGCAGCATGCATCTCAAGGATACGGACGGCAGTTACAAGACCTGGTGTTTCCCTACCTTCGGCGTGGGAATCGTCGATTTCAAGGCGGTTTTCGACCGGTTGAACGGCCACGGGTTCTACGGGCCTTTCACCATGGAAATCGAAGGCGTGGAAGGGGAATCGCTTAACGAGGAAGAGACCTGCCGGCGCGTGGCGGATTCGGTGGCGCACCTGCGGAGCGTCGGATGTGACGTGTAGGGGACGGGGCGTCCATGCCTGAACGACAGCTTCGGATGGTACGCCCCGACCTGGAAAACCTGCCGGGAATCGGCGTGCCGGCGGGGTATGTGCTGAGGACCTACCGGCCCGGCGACGAAGCAGCCTGGTGCGAGATCATGAACACGGGCATCGGCACAGGCTGGACCGTCGAGAAGTGCCGGGAGGAACTGACCGGCCGGGAACCGTTTCTGCCGGACGGCTGCTTCTTCGTAACGAAATCCGGGCAGGCCGTGGCCACGGCCTGCGCCTACGACAATCCACCCGAAGGGGTCAACGCCGCGCAGGTACACATGGTATGCGCGAAACCCGCCCACCGGGGGCGGGGACTGGGGCGCCTCGTAACCCTGGCCGTGCTTCATTACATGCGTGATCATGGTTACCGGGCCGCCTTTCTGGGTACGGATGATTTTCGCGTGCCGGCCATCAGGACCTATCTCGGCCTGGGATTCGTACCCGACTTTATAGAGGACAGTCACCGAACGCGGTGGTCCGCCGTATTCGCCAAAATCGGAGATCGGCCGTACGGTCCCTGCAGCGGTTGATCAGAAAGGCTCGAATTGCCGTGCACAAACCTCATCCTCAAATACGGACCTTCCACATGCAGCACATGTTTCGCCGCATATTCCGCCGTATAATTCGCCGCGCAACCTATCCTGCGTGCATAGCGGCCCTTGTCGGACTGGTACTCCTGGCGAAGCCGGCGCCGGCCAACGCGCAGGACGGGGAAGCCGCGGACGTGCCCCCCGTCGTTATCACCGGGATCGGCATCCTCGGCGGATTCCCGACGGGCGAATTCGGTGAGAACGTCAAGAACCCCGGGATCGGCCTTTCCGGAAACGTGGGCTACATAATCCCCCGGACGCCTGCCGTGATCGGCCTGGACCTGGGTTACATGATCTACGGCCGCGAGCGGCGCACCGAGCAATTCAGCCTTACGATCCCCGACGTCATCGTCGACGTGGTCACCGAGAACAACATCTTTTCGATGAACGCCTTTCTGCGTCTGATGACCGGTACCACCGCCCCACTGCGTTTCTACGTAGAAGGCGTCGTGGGCTTCCACTACCTTTTCACGAGCACGACGATCGAGGACCTCCCCCGTCTCAGCGGAGAGGATATCGCCAGTTCCACGAACCTCGATGATTTCGCATTTACCAGGGGCGTGGGCGGCGGGGTGCTGATCGAGGTGTGGGGAATCGGCGAAGACCGGACGCCGCAGAACCGCACCGTGCGGTCCGTATCCCTGGATGTCAGGATGCGCTACCATGACGGGGCCGAGGCCGATTACCTGAAGCGGGGCGACATCGTCCGCAGGTCGGGTACGGCCGAACTCAACATAACCAAGTCGACCACCGATCTCATTACAGCCCACCTCGGAATTGCGATGGATTTCTAGCGAATGGGTCCGCGGCGCGTTCAGCCGCGGGTGGCCGCGTTTAGCCGCGGGCGGCCGCGTTCAGGAATCTGACCGGCGTCATACTCCACGTACCGTCAGCACAGGTTCCATAACGAATCCGCCACCGCGCCATCACCTCACATCCGGAGGCTTAAGGATGATCCAGGACGAATTGAAAATCGAGAGTATTCCAGAGTCGGCATGGCAGGAATCCCGCCGTTCGTTCATGAAACGGCTGGCCGGCGGTATCGCCGCGGGCGGCGCCCTCGTCGCCGGTTACGGCGCCTCCGCCGCCGCGTCGCCTCCCCAGGACCTGGACACGGCCGTCTCCGGCACAGACCCCGGCGACGAACGGTACTGGCACGCGGTCCGGAGCCAGTTCCTCCTGCGGGAGAACCTGGCCCTGATGAACGCCGCCAACCTGTGCCCGTCACCCTTTCCCGTGATGGAAGCGGTCTTCGAATATACCCGCGACCTGGATTACGACGCTTCCTTTCAGAATCGCGGCAAATACCGGCAGATCCGGGAGGATACCCGGGAAAAGATGGCGCGGCTCCTGGGCGCCCATCCCGATGAAATCGCACTGGTGCGGAACACGAGCGAAGCCAACAACGCCATCAGTTCCGGTTACCACCTCCAGGCGGGAGACGAGGTGCTCCTGTCCGACCTGAACCATCCCTCGAACAGAGCGGCGTGGGAGGTCAAGGCCAGGCGTTACGGATTCAAGATCAACTACGTGTCGGTTCCCCTGATACCAGCCGGCGAAGACGAGATCATCGAAGCCTTCGAACGGGCGTATACCCCGGCGACGAAGGTGATGTCCTTCACCCACGTGTCCAACACGACGGGACTTTCCATGCCGGCCAGGGAGCTTTGCGCGGCGGCGCGGGAACGGGGCGTGTTTTCCCTCGTCGACGGCGCCCAGAGTTTCGGCGCCCTGAAGATCGATCTCGCCGACATGGGTTGTGACGCCTACTCCGGCAGCGCGCACAAGTGGTTCATGGGGCCGAAGGAAGTCGGCGTGCTGTACGTCCGGAAGGACAGCCAGGACGCCGTCTGGCCCAGTATCGTGAGCGCCGGCTGGCGGGACGACGTGGACAGCGCCCGCAA
Source organism: Gemmatimonadota bacterium (assembly GCA_026713285.1). GTDB lineage: Bacteria > JAAXHH01 > JAAXHH01 > JAAXHH01 > JAAXHH01 > JAAXHH01. Next base: position 8,351 of record JAPOOT010000510.1, read on the forward strand.
GTACGAGGTCCTCGGCCAGCGGGACGACGCCGCGCTGACGGCCACGGGCCGGGGGGTCGATTTCCACGAGAAGATCGGGCCGGACCGCGTGGAAGCCCGCATGCGGCAGGTGGCCACGGCCATCAAGGAAGGCCTTTCCGGACTGCCAGGCGTGACACTCTCCACGTCCATGGACCCCGCCCTCTCCGGCGGCGTGGTCATCTTCAAACCGGGAGACCTAGACCCGCGCAAGGTCTTCGCAAAGCTCTACGAGACGTACCATGTGGCCGGTGCGGGCATGGGACCCAACGTCCGGCTTTCCCCCCATATCTATAACACGCTCGACGAGGCGGACCGCGCCGTCGCCGCCGTCGCGGAGATACTGAGGGACGGGGTCTGAGCCTTACCGCCGGTGCAGGTCCACCGCCTGACGGGACCATGTCGAAACGAAACGCCGCGGTCATACTCTATGCCGCGCTGCTCGGTGCAAGCGCGCTCCAGGTACTCCAGTCGATCGTCGTCGCCCATTTCTTCGACCCGGAGTACCTGGCGCCTTACAGGTACGGCATGCTGACCGCCGGATTCGCGTACCTGTTCGCCGCCGGGCTGATCGAGAGCGTCTTCTACTTCATCTCGGGGAAATACGCGGCGGACGCCCGCAGGTACGTGGGAAACACCCTGGCCGGTTGCGCGGTGATCTTCCTGGCCCTTCTCCTGCTGTTTCATCTTCTCGTCAAGCCCTACCTGCTCGTTCACACGGAACTGGGACCCTATCTCCGGGAGATCGGCGCCTATCTCCTGATCGCCCTGTTTTTGTTTGTAAACATGGCCGCCCACAACGCCCTGGTGGGGACCGAGCACACCGCCGCGGCCAGCGGACTCCGCGTGTTTCAGTACCTGCTGCGCATCGCGGCCATCGCCGGCGCGCTGTTCTCGGGGCTGATTACGGGCATTTTCGATCTCATCGTCCTGATCGTGCTCCTGGAGGCCTTTCAGTCCCTGCTCTACGGACTCGTCCTGTTCAACACGAAGCTGCTGTCCTTCCGGGTGCGGGGTATCGACAACAGGGGCCAGTACCGTTACGCCCTGGGACTGGGTATCGCCGGGTTCATTCCGTTCGTCAACGGGAGCCTGGACAAGATCATGATCAGCGCCTTCCTGGGCGCTTCCAGCTTCGCGATCTACAGCGTATCGGCCATCGAACTGCCCATCGCCGGCATCCTGATGAGCGTGTTCGGGTCGGTGCTCTTTTCCACCTACGTGGGGTACGCCGAAGGCGGCGACCATCCGTCCATGGCGGCCCTGTGGCGCAAGTGCTCGACCTGCGGCATGATCGCCATCATCCCGGCGGGGATCTTCGTATTTCTCTTCTCCGACGTGCTGTACCGCATTATCCTGCCCGACGCCTACTTCGAGGGCCACCGGGTCCTGGGCATCTACGCGCTGCTCCTCCTGCTCCGCTTCAACAGTCCGGACGTGCTCGCCCGGGCCTTGAACCGGAACGCGATCATCGTCCAGGCCGCGACCGCCATGCTGATCGTCAACGTCGCGGGCAACCTGGTCTTCATCAAGGCCTTCGGCCTCTGGGGCGCGGCGCTCGCCACCCTGTGCGGGACCGCCGCCGGATGGATCTACTACCTGGCCCGGTACGCCCGGCTGCTCGACACGACCGTGGGACGGCTCTTTCCCTGGAAACCCTACCTCCTCCTGATCGTCCTTTCAGCGGTCTCCTTCGGCGCGGCCAGGTGGACCTTCGATCGGGTCGAGGTCAGCGTCGCCCTGGTCATGCTCGGTATGGCGGTCTACCTCTGGTACGCGTTCCGGTTGCTGGATCAGCCGGAGAAGGAATACGTTCGCGGCTGGGTGAGGAAGTTGGGCGTTCCGCTCCGATCATCGAATTGAACCTGGATTATGAGTCAATCACTTCCCCACGTCGCCATCGTCATACTCAACTGGAACCGGGAAGCGGACACGCTGGAGTGCCTTGAATCCCTGGCGCGTATAGACTACCCTTCCTTTTCAGTCATTGTTGTGGACAATGGATCGACCGACGGCTCGCCTGATGCCATCGAGCGGTGGGGGCGTGAAAACCTGCCTTTGACGCTGATTCGCAACGCCGAAAACAGGGGATTCGTCCGAGGCAGCAACCAGGGCATGCGCCATGCGCTTTCAAAAGACGCCGATTACGTCTTCCTGCTGAACAACGACACGGTCGTGGAGCCAGACGTATTGGCCAACCTTGTTCGAGCGGCGGAACGCTCCGGCGATACAGGCATGGCCGGACCGAAGATCTACAAGTACGGAGAGGAGCGCGTGCTCGACTCGGCCGGTACGCGAACCATCCCGTGGCTGGCGCAGGGGTTTCTTCTGGGTCACGGGGAAGAGGACAGGGGGCAGTTCGATTCCTCGGCCGAGATGCCGTACATCACGGGAACGGCCCTCCTCGTCAAGCGCGCTGTCCTGGAACAGGCCGGGTTGATGGACGAGGTTTATTTTTGCTATTTCGACGACTTCGACTGGGGAATGAAGGTGCGGGAAGCCGGTTATAGACTGCTCATGGAGCCAAAGGCCGTTGTCCACCACAAGGGGTCGCGGACGGCCGGTTTCTACAGTCCATTCTATATGCGTCACATGATGCGCAGCAGGATTCTGTTCGCGAGAAAACACGTGCCGCTTCCGCTGTTCCTGTTCGCGTTCCTGCCTTACCTTTTTCTGTATCGTTATCTTCGGCCGGCGGCTATCTTGGTCATCCGTCGCAGGTGGGGCCGCCTGGGCGCGCTCCATCGA
>JAPOOT010000203.1 GCA_026713285.1 Gemmatimonadota bacterium
AAGAACCAGTCCATCTCCCGGCCTGTTACCACCTCGACTTCGGTCTCGAAGTCCTCCGTTGTAACGAGCTTGCCTGCCTTTTCCCGGCTGAAACGGGAGAGCACGCTCATGAAATGGCCATCCCCGATGGTGCGCCGCAGCATGTGGAGTACCATGGCGCCTTTCTCATAGACGATGGCCTGGTAATGTTCCCCGAGCCGGCTTCCCAGGTCGATCGCGCCGTGCCGGTCGGCAAAGAGCGCCTGGTCCGTGTGCCGCTTCAGCATCTCGCGAAACGCTTCTGCGCCGGCCTCGCGTTCAATGTACATGTCGGCCGCATAGGTCGCCACGGCCTCCGACAACCATGCGTCGCGGTACGTCCTGGGGATCACGGACCCGCCCCACCACTGGTGGGCCAGTTCATGGGCCAGGAATCCGCGGAAGATGTGCTGCACTTCCGTGTACATGTGGGCGTGCAGGTTCGCGCTTAGGCTGAAGGCATCCTGGTAGTACAGGCCCCACAGCATGAGCATCGACGGCAGCGCCCGGCCGAATGCATAGTCGTCCGGCATCTGGACGACGTCGAGTTTTTCGTAGGGATAGCGCCCAAAAATCCCGCCGAAGAAGTCCAGCGCGGGGCCGATGTGGTTGAGGATCCGTGCCGTGCTCGAATCGGCCCTGCGCCGGTCTTTGTCCACGCTGAGCATCACGTCGACTCCCCCCACGGATACCGTGCGGGTACGGCTTTCGGAGAACGTCATGCCCAGTGACGATACGGGACGATTCCGCTGCCAGCGTGTGACGCGCGTATCTCCCTTCACGTGACTGGCTACGATCGGGCCGGTCGTCGCCACGGTCAGCTTTTCGGGGTAGCGCAGTTCCAGGTCGAAAGTGTACAGATCCTCGTTGGAATGCATGGGCAGCCACTGCTGGTTGTTTAACAGGCCGAAGAAGTCGTCGCCGCCGTCCCGAAAAACGTCACCATCGTACCAGAAGGTCAGCGTGGTAGAACTGTCCATCTGAACGGGCTGGCGAAACGGTACGGTGATATAGGTTCCCTGCCTCGTGAATAGCGCGCCATCGCCGCTGGCATCGTCCACGCGAAAGACTTTGAATTCCGGGTTCAGGGTGAAAGTCGCCGCCGTGAGCGGGTCCGCCCTGGCCGTGATTTCCAGGGTCGTCTTCATACGCATCCGCCTGCCGTCGTTCTCCATCGACCCCGCTATACCGTAGTGGTCCAGGGACAGCAACGGACCAGGGGTCATTTCGATATTCTCCGCACGTTCAACCGGTTCCTGTGCAAAACGGCACCAGACCACGGGGGGACTGATTTCCGGGTTCCTGGGAAAACCGCTCTTCTGTACCAGACTGACCGACTCCGCTTCATAGGGGCTGTACGTGTAGACGAGCCACCGGTCCGAGTCCGCGAGGTCGATTTCGGCCTGTAGGAAGTAAGGATGGGTGTGGGCGAGAGAGAAGCGTTGCCGGGCGGGTCTCATGTCCATGAAGTAGTCCTGGTCTACGCGTTTCAGCACAGCCCGGGCCCGGTCGAATGCCCGTCCGCCCTTGACGCGCGACAGCGCGACGCCTTCCACCAGGTTCTCGTAACCTTCGGGCGACAGGACCAGCACCATCCGGTCGAACCGGGCCGTGTACGCATCGGCGTCCGTACGGGCGTACCTGTTCATCTGCTGGCGCTCGACACGGTCCGGCGGCGTGAAGGTGAACCGGCCCGTTCCCACGAGGACCGCGCGCCCGATCCGGTCGCCGGAATATCCTGGCATAAGCAGGCCGTCTTCCACTTGCATTACGCCGGCTGGACGCTCGATCGTCAGGCGGTCGAAGGCATAGACCTCGTCCTCGCGCAGCGCGAACCGGTAGCCGAGGTGGGCCGTCAGCAAGGGTTCGAATCGTTCCGCTTTCCAGCCAGTCTCATGCTGCGCGAAATGGACTTTCCACAGTTCCGACGACAGCCGTTCTTTTCCTTCCATGAAAACACTGAGGTGGATTTCGGGAAGGGCGAGGAGGCTATCCACCGCGTATCGCTCCCTCAGCCGGATCCTGGTGCCCGCGTGACGTTCAGAAAGAGAAGGCGCGTCTTCTGCGAGGATCTCTTTCAGCTGGACCTCGTCGATTTCACGGCCGTTAATCAGCCGGTACAGGCGGGACAGAGCACTTTCGATGGACGCGCCCTGGATGAGGGGATGGTCGATTGCGCGGTCTTCAGTCGCAGGGTCTTCGTTGACGGACCGGCCGATTGCGCGGTCGTCTATCGTGGGGGCTTCGTTCGCGGTGCCTGCCGAATGCGGGGCAGCGGGGCCACGGAGAGCGCTCGCCGGGCCTTCGACAGCCTGCGGAGGCGCCGGTTCGGCGCTGGGGCCGTCGTACGCGTCATAGACAACGAGAGAGAGAATGAAAATCGGAAGGGTGAGCAACAACCGGGATATCGGACGTGGCGGGGTGGCGATCATGTCCGTTTCCTCACGGGGAATGCATGATCCCTAGTCCATCGATTCCCGCAGGTCGATCAGGCTGGACCTGATCCACTGTATGATTTCGGGTTCGGACGCGGTTTCGCCCTGCGACTCTTTCGCCGCGCCGCTGTGAACCCTGTCTCCCCCGCGGCCAGCTTTCGCCGCGCGGCGGTCCGACGAAGATTCCTGGAGCTTCTTCCTTGCACCGGCGATCGTGTATCCTTCGTCCCGGGTGAGACGCTTGATCGTGCGGATGAGCTCGATGTCCTTTTCTCGGTACATCCGCTTGCCGGCGCGGGTCCGCTTGATGCGAAGCTGGCTGAATTGATCTTCCCAGAATCGGAGTACCGACGGCTCAAGGTCGAGCAGGGTCGATACTTCGCTGCTGGAGTAATACAGCTTGTTCATCGTTTTCCTTCCCGCCCGCGGACGATCACCCGAATTGGCGACCCCTCGAATTCGAAGGTCTCGCGAAGCCGGTTCGACAGGTAACGCTTGTACGAATCCGGAACGCCTTCGTCGTGGTTCAGGAAAAACACGAAAGTGGGCGGAGATGCCTGTGCCTGCGTACAGTATAGAATCCGGGTCGACCGGCCGTTTCGCGCAGCCGGGGGCGGATAATAGGCCGAGATGCTTTCCACGACCCGGTTCAATTCACCGGTTGAGACACGGAGCGAGCACATCTCGTGTACGTGCCGTGTCTTCTGCATGATCTGCGTCACGCCCCGGCGGGTCTCGGCCGACACGAACAGGATCGGGGCGTAGTCGGCAAAACGGAGGTACTCCCTGGCCGACCGGATAAAGGCTTCGGACGATTGCTCGGTCCGATCCACCAGATCCCACTTGTTGAAGGCGATGACCAGCCCCTTCCCGGCTTCTTCCACCTGGGATACGATCCGCTGTTCCTGCGCGGACAGGCCATCGACCGCGTCCACCAGGAGCACGGCCACGTGGCAGCGCCCAATACTCCGCATCGACCGCGTGAAACTGTAGAACTCGATGTCGCTGGAAATCCGGGCGCGGCGCCTGAGGCCGGCGGTATCGATCAGGCTGTATTTCACGCCCTGCCGGGTGATCCGCGTGTCCACCGAGTCCCTCGTCGTGCCGGGAACGTCCGAGACGATCACGGTGTCCCTTCCCACGATGGCATTGACCAGGGACGATTTTCCCACGTTGGGCTTGCCCACGATCGCCACCTTGATCGCGCCGTCTTCCTCCTCGGCGACGGGTACGGGATCGGGCATCCGTTCCGCCAGCAGGTCCATCAGGTCGCCCGTATTGCGTCCCTTCAGCGCGGAAATCATCACGGGATCGCCCAGGCCCAGTGCGCCGAACTCGTAGGCATGGTTCTCCTGCGCGCCGCTGTCCACCTTGTTCGCGACGACGATGACCTGCTTGCCGGCCCGGCGGACGACTTCGGCCGCCTTCTGGTCCAGGGGCATTACGCCGGTGCGGACGTCCGTAACCAGCAGGATCACGTCGGCTTCGCTGACGGCCAGCCGGGCCTGCTGTTCGATGGCCGCCTCCATGGGTTCGTCGGATTCAGGTACCAGGCCACCCGTGTCCACCACCGTGAACTTCTTCCCGAACCAGTCGGCCTCGGCGTAATGCCGGTCCCGCGTAATGCCCGGGGCGTCGTGCACGATCGCGTCCCGGCGTCCGATCATCCGGTTGAACAACACCGACTTGCCCACGTTGGGACGTCCTATGATGGCGATGACAGATGACATGGTTGTTTTATTGTACCTAAGAGATCATGGGTTCGGTGCGATCCGGAGACATTTTACAGTCCCGGCAGATCCATCACGTTTTCCGGGAAGAGTTCCACCGGCGCGCCGACACGCTCGCTCAGGCCGGACAAGGTCATGTTATCCAGCAGCAGGCCGTCGTCGTTCAGCACGTTCTGCGGCAAATACACCCGGTCGCCCACTTCCTCGTCCTTCAACGCACGAAGGATATCCTGGCCGGTCAGCAGTCCCGACACGGTGATCCCCGATCCGAAGAAAGTGTTCTCCGCCACGACCAGTTTCGCATCCACGTTTTCCACCCGGTTGAGCGGTTCCGCCAGAGAAGCCCAGACCACGCCCTGGGCCAGTTCGGCCGTGACGAGTGTCGTTCGTACCGTCCCGGCCGCCCGGCCGGGCAGCATCCTCGTCTGCTCCGCCATGCGGGTCTCGAACTGCGGGACCATGCCGACGCCGTTTTCCACGACGGGACAGTCTTCGTAGAAGGACGGCGGTGGCAGCGGCGTGGACGACATCAGGTACCATTCGTCGGAGAGGTACACGAGCGGATGTCCAAGCCGCTCGCGGAGTTCTTCCTGCCAGGCGCCGACCGTGTCGATCATGCGCCTTGCGTAATCCACGGTGACCGGTTCGAGGTGGTAGAGTCCCTGCCGGTGTTCGGAAAGACCGACCGGTACGATGGATATCGATTCCACGGCCGGATAGAGTTCGGCGAGGTCGTCCACCGTTTTCCTTAGCGCCGCGCCGTCGTTGAGACCGGGACAGAGCACGATCTGCGTTTCGACCAGGATGCCGTTTTCGGCCAGCCGCCGGAGGATGGGCATGATGTCCTTCGCCTTCGGCGAGCCCAGCAGCATCCGGCGAAGTGCCGGGTCCGTTGCGTGGACCGACACGTAGACCGGGCTCAACCGCTGCACGATGATACGTTCGAGGTACGCATCGGAAGCGAAGGCCAGCGTCACGTAGTTGCCGTACAGAAAGGTGAGCCGCACGTCCTCGTCCTGGAAGTATACGGCCTTGCGCATGCCCTTCGGATTCTGGTGAATGAAACAGAACACGCATTTGTTCGCACAGGCCTGGTAGGGCGGCTCGTGCAGGTCCAGTCCGAGGTCTTCATCCGGATCCTTCTCCACGTCGATCAGGATCCTGCTCCCGTTCGCCTGGAGGATGTCCAGTTCCAGCACGTCTTCGCTGGACCAGAACCTGTAGTCGAGAGAATCCCTGACCCGGGCCTGGTTGATCCGGATCAACCGGTCGCCAGGGACCAGACCGACATGCTCCGCGATGCTTCCCGGATGTACCTGTTCTATCCGCATATCACATAACACCATGAAATTTCAATGACAACAAAGCGTCATCACAAGCATTCGTTTAGGTATCTCCATTAACAATTTGCGACTCTTGACAATATAGAGAATCGAACCCATCCTGTCAAGGGTATTGGCGTGCCGCGGAACCCGTAGATTGGGGGTGCTGACGGCCGGAATCCGGGGGCACTGGAACGCGGACTTTTCGCTTGCCCGCAGCGCCGCCTCAGGGCTATATTGATTACGTTGGCCCGCCGAACGGAATAGCGGGTGTAAGCGTATGAATTTACGGCTCTTACAGGCCATCGCGCGGCACGACACCGACCGGTGGAACGGCTCCGCACCTGTTAACGAGTTCGCACCTGTTAACTGAAGTTCGCGCGTGTATACAGCGTGTATAGGAAGTTCGCGCATGTTTACGACTCAGAGATTGCCGGGGAACAAGCCATGACAGCCAGAACCCTGTACCAGAAGGTCTGGGACCAGCACGTCGTCAAGGAGATGCCCGATGGGCTCACCGTCCTGTACATCGACGCCCACCTGGTCCACGAAGTGACCTCTCCGCAGGCTTTCGAGGGGTTGCGGACCGCGGGCCGGAAGCTCAGGCGGCCGGACCTGACCTACGCCACAATGGACCACAACGTGCCCACCACCGACCGGTCCATTCCCATGACCGACGAGATCGCGCGGCTTCAGGTGGACATGCTGTCCCGGAATTGCGAGGAGTTCGGCGTGCCTCTGTACGATCTCGACTCGCCGCGCAACGGGATCGTCCACGTGATCGGACCGGAACTGGGCATCACGCAGCCCGGACTGACCATGGTCTGCGGCGACAGCCACACGTCCACCCACGGAGCCTTCGGCGCGCTGGCTTTCGGCATCGGCACGAGCGAAGTCGAGCACGTGATGGCTACGCAATGCCTGCTGCAGAAGCGTTCAAGGACCTTCGAAATCCGTGTCGACGGCGTGTTGAGCGAAGGGGTTACCGCCAAGGACATCATCCTGAACATCATCCGCCGCACCGGTACCGCAGGGGGTACAGGCGCGGTCATCGAGTACACGGGCAGCACGATCCGCGGCCTTTCCATGGACGAACGGATGACGATCTGCAACATGTCCATCGAGCTGGGCGCCAGGGCCGGCCTCATCGCGCCGGACGACACGACCTTCGAGTACCTTGCGGGGCGAGAATTCGTCCCCGATGGCGATGCGTTCGACCGGGCCGTGAAGGGATGGCGGACACTGGCCACCGACGATGAAGCCGAATACGACGAGCGGCTCGCGCTGAATGCGGACGAGATCGTACCCCAGGTGTCGTGGGGTACGAACCCCGGCATGGTGACGGACGTGACCGGCGTCGTGCCCGATCCCGGCGGGATGGACAGCGAGAACGACCGGCGCGCGGCGGAAAAGGCCCTGTCCTACATGGCGCTGGAACCCAACACCTCCATCACCGATATCGAGATCGACCGCGTCTTCATCGGCAGTTGCACCAATTCCCGGTTGAGCGACCTGCAAGCGGCGGCGGACGTCATCAAGGGCCGCCGCGTATCGCCGCGGGTGACCGCCCTGGTGGTGCCCGGCTCGCACGCGGTCAAGCGGCAGGCCGAAGCCGAGGGATTGGACCGGGTATTCAAGGAGGCGGGTTTCGAGTGGCGCGAGGCCGGTTGCAGCATGTGCCTGGGCATGAACCCGGACATCCTGCAGCCCGGCGAACGGTGCGCCAGCACCTCCAATCGCAATTTCGAAGGCCGGCAGGGACGGAACGGACGGACCCACCTGGTCAGCCCGGCCATGGCTGCGGCGGCGGCCGTAGCGGGACATTTCGTCGACGTGAGAAACTGGTAGGTAGGCAGTAGGCACAACCCGAAACGGAGTATGACATGCCGGAACCCTTTACCACACACACCGGCCTGGTCGCCCCACTGGACCGGATCAACGTGGATACGGATCAGATCATCCCCAAGCAGTTCCTGAAACGCATCGAGCGCACCGGATTCGGCCGGTTCCTCTTCTACGATTGGCGGTTCACGGGCGACGGTTCGCCCGATCCCGGTTTCGTGCTCAACGAAGGCCGCTACCGGGACGCCACGATTCTGGTCACCGGGGACAACTTCGGCTGCGGGAGTTCCCGCGAACACGCCCCGTGGGCACTGCAGGACTATGGCTTCCGCGTAATCGTCGCGCCGTCCTTCGCGGACATCTTCTACAACAACTGCTTCAAGAACGGGCTGCTTCCCGTCGTGCTGGCTGCCGATACCGTGCGGCGCATGCTCGCAGACGCCGCGGAACAGCACCGGTATACCGTCTCGGTGGACCTCGAAGAACAGGTCGTCACCGAACCCGGCGGCGCGTCCCACCGATTCGAGGTCGATCCCTTCCGCAAGAACTTTATTCTGAATGGTCTGGACGAAATCGGCTGGACCCTGCAATACGAGGATGATATAGCGGCGTATGAACGTACCCAGCGTACCGGTTGACCAGCTGCTCGCGCTGTCCCAGGCCAGCGACGAAATGTTGCGCAGCGTGTTTCACCGGGACCGCCACGCCACGCTGCGCACGGTGACCCGGTGCGTCCACGACCTGCTGGACGCCGAGTACTGCGGCATCTTCCTGGCGCCGGACGACGCGCCGCACGAACTCGAACTGACGGCACAGTACTCGGACCTGTCCGGTCACGACGATCCGGCGCCGGTCCGCTTGCCGATACACAGCGACACCCGGGGCGGCATGACCGGCCATATTGCCGAGCAGGGAGACGTCGTGCGCCTGCGCGGCACGCAGATCACCGAAAGTCCCTTCTATACCTCGGAAGTGCGCGAATACCTCGCCAGCAAGAAGCTGCGATCCCTCCTCGCCATTCCGCTCAAGGATCCCAAGGACCTGGTCCTGGGACTCGTCAAGGTGGAAAACAAGAAGCGGCCAGATGGTCCATCCTCGGAGTCCGGCTTCGACGAGGCCGACGAATCCATCGCCCGCATCCTGGCCAATACCATCTCGCTCGTCCTGGAGCATCTGAGGACGGATTCCATTAACCGGAGCCTCGTGCAGGCGATTCACTCGATCCGGGACCGCGGCTCCATGCTCGAAGAGATCCTGCGCTGCAGCCGTGCGCTCGTCCACGCCGACCGAAGCGATCTCGCCCTCTGGAACGACGCGCTCGGCGACCTGGTCGTGGGCGCCCAGTTGGGGGAACGCACGCTGACCATGGGCCGTCCGGTCCCGGGACCCAGCATCGTGCGCCGGCTTTGGAACGATCCCGGTCTGCGCGAGGTCTGCATTCCCGACGTTTCGGCAGACCCGTACTACCATGCGATCGACGTCAGAACCCGAAGCCAGGCGTCGGTCAAGCTTCGGTTCGAGGACCGGGACATCGGCGTACTGAACGTGGAATCCTTCAACGAAGACGCCTTCGACGAGCACGACCTGGAGATGCTCCAGTGGCTGGGCCACTACGCAGCCATCGCCTACCAGGTCGTCGGCAGGGAAGTCCAGTTCCGCGGGATCGTCGAGGGCCTCGTCGAACAGTCGCCGCCCCGCGACGAACTGCTCAACCGGATCCTCGTCAGCATTCGGTCGATCTACGGGTTCACCGACTGCGTAATCTACACCGTGGACAACACGGAGCAGATGCTCCAGTGCCGGTCGTACATCGGTTGCGAGGGATTCGACGAAGACCCTTCGGTGCTGAGTTACCGGTTCGACGAAAACACGCTGGCAAGCAAGGTCTACCGCGATCGCAAGGGATACCTGTGCGCCGATCCCCGGACGGATCCCTACATCAGCCGGCACGCGCTCCACCGGTTCAAATTCACGTCGCCCATACTCGCCATCCCCCTGATCTACAACGAGAAAGTCGTGGGCACGTGCACCCTCTGGAGCCAGTCCGGGAAGGTGACGCCCGGCGAGCATCACCTGGTCGAGATGGAACCCTTCGCCCGGCTGGCGGCCGCGAACATCGCCCTGGCTGAGACCGAGCGGCACCGAAGCACCGTACTGGAATCCATCCAGGAAATCCTCACGCTCATGCAGACCGAGATGTCGCGGGACAAGAACCTGCGACTCATCCTCCAGGGCGTACAGGCCGCGGGATTCGACCGGGTGCGTATCTACGAGACGGACGAGACCCGGGAGAAACTCGTCGGGATCGATTCCGTCGGCATGGCAGATCCCGAAGCCTTCATCGGTTATTCCATGACCATCAGGGAGAATCCCTACGTCGACCACGTGGCGAAGCAGTCGCTGACCCGGCCCGCCGCCTGCTGGTTCGACCCGGCCGACCCCGCCTTCTGGGGGACGGACCCGGCCGCCGCCAGCCTGGGAAAGGACGACGACTTGCCCTGGCTGGACGTTCCCCTGGTCATCGCGGGCAGGTTCTACGGCATGATTGGCGCGGACAACATGCATACCCGCCGCGAAATCACCAGCGATCACCTGGATTTCATGAACGTCGTGGGCGCACTGACCGCGCAGGTCATCGCCAACTCGAGAACCGTCGACCTCCTGCGCGACCGCACCCGCGCCGAGGCGCGAAGCGAACTGGCCCAGCGGACGCTTCACGCCCTGAAGACGCCCGCCATGGCCACGCAGATCTTCCTCCGGCATCTCGGGGAGACGGTCGTCGACACGCCGTCGAATAACGGCAGGGCGGGAGAGCTCATGGACAAGATCCGCGGACAGGTCGACCGGATCGCCGCGATCGCGGAGGACATGCAGCGGTTGACCAAGCTGACCTTCACGCCGAAGCGAAAGGTGAACATCAACGAAGTGGTGCGCCGCACCGTCATGGACGGCCTGATCAGCGACGACTGCCGCGCGGAGTTCGACTTCGTGGAACCGGCGCCCATCGTCGAAGCAAACGTGGAAGAAATCGACCAGGTCATTACCGAACTGACCGGCAACGCGTGGAAGGTCATGGGGTACCGGGGAGATATCCAGGTATCCACCCGGATGGGTTCATCCGCCGACTATCCCCGGTTGTTGTACGGGAAAGAGGGCCGGTACGTGCTGATCGACGTGCGCGATACGGGCCCCGGGATCCCTGAGACCATGCGCAAAGAACTCTTCGAACCCGGCGTGTCGACCACCGGCGGTTCCGGGCTCGGATTGTATGCCATACGGACTATCGCCGAGGAGCACCAGGGCAAGGTCTGGCTCGAGGATACCGGTCCGCAAGGCGCCACCTTTACCTTCGCCCTGCCCCTTGCGGATTGAACGCGGTCACATTGCGCTGGCAGGCTGAACGCGAGTCTCATTGCTTCGAGCTCCGGCGGGCCGAACAGCTGTTAAATTGCTCCGGCGGGCCGAGTGACTGAAATCATTCTCCTCCGGGCTGAACGACTTTCCGGACTCTTACAAACGGCAAACTGAATGACGGGCGTGCCATGGCCAAATCCCTCGTATTGCTCCTCGACGACGATCCCGCCATGATCGATGCCGTTTCCCTCGATCTGGAACCGGAGTTCGACGTCATCTGCGCCAATGGGGTGGATGAATGCGTGGAGCGGATCGGCAGCGCCCGCGGCGCCGTCGACGTGGCGGTGATCGACATGTGGATCGAAACGGACCGGGAAGGCGGACTCGAAGCGATCCGGCGCATCCGGGCCCTGGAGTCTCCGCCGGAATGCGTCGTGCTGACCGCCTACGGCACCCAGCCCAACATCGTGAAATGCATGGAGGCGGGGGCCTTCAGTTACGTGGAGAAATCGGGCCGGGTCGCCGACGATACGACCGGGTTGCTGATCACGGCCATCAATCGGGCGTTGGAAACGCGCCAACTGAAACAGCTCGAGGCCGCCCAGGAGCAGATCAAGGCGGACGAGCGTCTCAAGCAGGACATCCAGCGCGCCTACGAGATCCAGCGTTCCATGCTGCCCCAGGAGGACCTGGCGCACGCCGGTATGCGGTTCACCGGTTACTGCCGGCCGGCCGAGAACGTGGGAGGCGACTATTACGACTACTTCGCGCTGCCGGACGGGCGGGTCGGGCTGCTGATCGGCGACGTGACCGGGCACGGGTTCAACGCGAGCCTGATCATGGCCATGGCGCGCAGCTGCCGGTCAACCCAGACCCGTGTCGACCCCGATGTCCCGCCGGTCATGGACGCCCTCAACCGGATCGTACAGACCACCGGTCCCGAATGGCTCTTCATGACGGCCTGCTACCTGCTGATCGATTCAGCCGAACGTCGGTACGCCTACGCCAACGCCGGCCATCACTTCCCGCTTCACTACCACGCGGACACCGGCACGGCCGACCCCCTGGAGTCCACCGGCCCCCTGCTGGGAATAGACGCCGGCACGACCTATGCAGCCGTGGAACGGACCTGGAACCCCGGCGACACGCTGGTCCTCTTTTCGGACGGGATCGTCGAGGCGGAAAACGCCTCGGAAGAAGTCTTCGGAGAAGACCGCCTCCGGGCGCTCGTGGAAACCCATGGACACGAACCGCCGGCGGACCTGAAGCAGCGCATAATCGACGCCGTCGAGACATTCAGCCAGGGCGTTCCGTTCATGGACGACGTGACACTCGTGGTGGCGAGACTCTAGGGCGATATTCCGGGACGAAAGTTGTCGATCGAAACACCAGATGCCATGCCCGTGGCACGTTGCGAGCGAAGCCATGGCGTAGCGCTGAGTTGAGGACACTGTCTTGAAAATTGTCGAAGAACCACTGACAAGGCTGACCGAGCACGGCCAGGTGCCCATCGCCTTCGAGGTGAAATCCCGTTTCCGGACCGATCCGGTGGACGGCGGACTTGGCGGCATCGCGCTGGTAGAAGAACCGGTGCATCCCCCCTACGTAAAGGACTACGACCGGACGTCCGAAGAAGGACCCGCCGGATGGCTCGGGCGTTGGCGCGAGCGGTGGGACACTTCGGCATGGGGGATGCTTGCGGCCTATGTCGGTTCTCGACGGGTGGGCGGGGCGGTACTTGCCCGGCGCACGGCCAGAGTGAACATGCTGGAGGGGCGGGACGATCTGACGGTACTTTGGGACCTGCGCGTCCACCCGGACCATCGCGGGACCGGCGTCGGGCGAGCTCTGTTCGAAGCCACCGTGGAATGGGCGCGCCGGCACGGTTGCGTCGAGTTGAAGATCGAAACCCAGAATAACAACGTTCCCGCGTGCAGGTTCTATGCCCGACAGGGGTGCCGCCTGGGTGCCATCATCTCCAACGCCTACCAAGAGTTCCCGGACGAGTTTCAGCTGATATGGCGACTGCCGCTCTGACTGGGATTTCCGCCTTGCGTCCCGGTTGCGCCGGCTTATAATGAGGAGTATCCGGCAGCACGGCAAGTAGCGCGGCACCTTGCATCGAGGGCACCGGCTCACCACGGGATATATTGACGTAGAACTGTACAATTGTACAACTGGAATGCCGGACCACAACTTGGACAGGCAGCCTCGGACCTCTCCATGCACCCCACGCCCCTGACCGAATCGCAGCGACGTTCTTTTGAAGAGGACGGTTACCTCATCGTCCCGGGCGCGCTCGACCCCGCTCAAATCGATGCGCTGACGGAAGCCGGCGACCGGCTCATGGAAGGGTTCGAATACACCGGTTACTACGCCCATCGCCGTCCCGGTCTAGTGCTGGAGAAGCCCTTTCTGGATCTCGTAACGAACGACCGCACAGTCCCGTTGATCGTTGCCTTGCTCGGTTTCAACATCCACATCACGAACACGGCGCTCATCCACAAGCACCCGGAGGCGCCAGGGGATACCGATCAAGTCAACTGGCACCGCGACGTGGGCGTTTCACTGGACGTGGGTCACGTGAAGGTACCGCTGGTCGGCCTGAAGATCGGCTATTGCCTGACGGATTTCCCCGGTCCGGACACGGGCACGACCCTATTCGTTCGGGGCAGCAACAACATGAAGTCTGCGCTCGCGATACGAAAGGGGCAGATCCATCCGGACGAATACGTGCAGCCGGTCCTCCGGGCCGGCGACGCTTTTCTCTTCGAAAACCGGACCTACCACGCGGCCGGTCTGAATTTCACGAAACAGATCGCCAAGCTGGTCATCTACGGTTATCACTACCGGTGGATCAAGCCGGACCACTACATGCGGTTCTACAACGATACGCCACAGCCCGATGCCAGCCTGCTCGAGGGAACCGACGACGTGGGCCGCCAGTTGCTGGGTGCCACGGTGGACTCCGAGGGCCGCGAAGCGCCCGACGGCATCGACTGGCCCATCCGGGAATGGGCCGATCAGCACGGACTAGACTCAGCGCAGTAC
This sequence comes from Gemmatimonadota bacterium, assembly GCA_026713285.1. Classification (GTDB taxonomy): domain Bacteria; phylum JAAXHH01; class JAAXHH01; order JAAXHH01; family JAAXHH01; genus JAAXHH01. The sequence goes on from JAPOOT010000203.1 coordinate 13,753, forward strand.
ACGCACACGGTAGACGCCTGATCGATTTGCTCGACACGGACCGGACCGTTTCGAGAAGGTCCGCCGCAACCCCAGCCTGCGCAGGACCCATGGACCTCATGTATCTGAAGCACATGCTTCCCCATCAACTGCGCGAGGCGGTGGAACGGGACGACCCACTGCTGGTCCCCGCCGGATGCATCGAGACCCACGGACCGCACATGGCCATCGGCCACGATACGATCATCGTGGAAGAGATCTGCGACCGGGTGGCCAGACGCGTTGAAGCCGTAATCTCGCCATCCTTCGACTTCGGCCCCACCGGCTACGCACTGGGCGGCCCCGAGGACGGCACCATCGACCCCGATTACGATTCCTTCGGGGCGTACGTCAAGTCGATCCTGCGGAACTTCCTGGAGATGGGATTCCGTCGTGTATACGTGATGATCATGCACCAGGGCATGGAGGCGCCGGTGGCGCTGGCCTTCAAGAAGGCCGCCGCGGAGTTGTCCTTTGAAATGGTCCTGGCCGAAGGCAAGCCGCGGGGATGGTGGGCGGACGCCGCGCTGTCCAGGGCGTCGCAACAGTTCGGCCGGATCCGGGTACATCCCATGATCCTGCCCGCGGCGTCTCCACCGGCCGGTGGAGACCACGCCGGCTACAACGAGACCTCATTCCTGCTGGCCACGCGCCCCGAACTGGTGGACCAGGAACAGTTGGACGAGAACGCGCCGTGGTACTGCCGGCAGGATGAATACCGGAACAGCTGGACAGCCAACGCTGAACACGGGGCGTCGATGGTCGAAGCGGTCGTCGATGCCTGGGTCGAGCTATTACAGAATTGACATCTTTTTACAGCGCTGAACGGTAGCGCCTGAACCTGGAAAGGAGCAAAGCATGCGGTCCATTTTCGTCGGTATCGAATACGCCGGCAAATCCACCCTCATCGACCTGCTGGACGCCTATTACCAGAAACGGAGGCGCCGGACGCACCTGGATGATCATTTCACCATCCCGGACGCTTCACTGAGTCCCGTGTCCAGGGCCCAGTACGTCCACTACCCCGACGACGTGAAAGAACGCATGCAGCGGATGCAACTGCACTACCACGTGGAGGTGATCCGCAACTATCCCCACACGCTGATCGCCGGCTGGCACATCGAGGAAGCCGTCTACTGCGACGTGTACGGCAACGTGGCGGGGAATCCCTATTACCCCAACTACATCTACCACAACCAGCGGCATTACGAGGTGCTGGTGATGGAAGCCCGGCTGCCTGACGTCGTGCTGATCCATCTCACGGCTGACGACGAGGCGATCCGGGAACGCATGCGCACCGATCCCCACGAGTACCAGATCATCGACGAGAAGGATATACCGGATCTGAAGAAGCGCTTCGAAGACGAAGTCGACAGGTCGCTCCTGACGCGCAACGGCCACCTCATCACGCTTGATACAACCGAAAAGTCACCGGAGGAATCGCTGGACGAACTGCTGCTCAAGACGGATCCGCTGGTGACTGACGGGGAACTGGCCATGCGGGCCATGCCGGTGCCGGAAGAAGATTACGAGGTACGGTACGAGAACGGGGTGAGGACGATGGGTTAAATGGACAGTGGCAAACACCTGTTCAAGACTAAATTGAGTCTGGATACTAGATTGCCGACTCGTTTTTCGACTGTTTATTATAGCAGCGGCCATCGACCAGATCGGCTTTCTCAATTCGTGTTGTCAGTAAGGACTTCGGTTCAAACTGGACCATCATATGGACAATCTGGCTTTGATTGTAGACTCGGTATCTACCATATGCCTCGTAGTCTTGGCAATCGTCACCCTGTCATGGAAGTTCTCACAAAGAAATCAGGGCGAGTTGCAGGAGGTACGTGATTCCATTAATGAAATCAAAAACGTACTGTTTGACATTAATGGCAGACTGGGACGAGTTGAAGGGCAGTTGGCTTCTGGCTTAGGTAGCAGCGAGGAGAAAATCAACAGTGACAAGTAGATTGTCTGTAGAAGCTAAAACGCTGGTTCTGAAGGCCGTGCAAACCGAAGATGGGCTGATTTTGACCGGGCAGACTTTCGGAGGTTGGTTCATTCAGACCGGTAACTGGAATACCGGGTTTGTGAAAGGACACGATGCGGCCAGATGGAAAGACGCACTGGAAACGTTGTATTTAAACCAGTTTATCAAACTTACCGGCGTCCACCTGTATGAACTCACATCCAATGGCCGACAGTTGAGCGATTCGCTCAGTGCCGAAGATTAGCATCTACCATTTTTATGCCGGGTTGGATGTTATTGACACATAGTTAACATCAGAATAGGATAACAGTAGTCATATCGTCAATCGAGCAGCATTAAGAACCAACATCGACACAGTAGACTCATGAAGACTGATCCCCATAAGACAACCTTGAATGAGCATCTTAATGCGAAGCTAAATCGCGATGCCGGTGTCGTTGTGCATGATTCTATTGAGGGTGAACTCAGTTTACTCTACGATGCAACAGATAATACCGTCTGGCTTTGTTGGAAGGAAAATGGGAGTATATACTTTGAGGATAATCCCTATACAGTCAAGGAGCCAGCATGAGTGAGAACGAATGGTTGCCTCCATTGATTACGGTGGTTGGTGCTGCTTTTGTTGGATTCGCCGGACTGGTTGCTGGTTGGTTGTTTTTCGTTCGTGGGAATATGGCCACCAAGAACGATATTAATGGTATAAACAAAACAATTCACGATATGAATACTCGATTGGGTAAAGTAGAGGGTAAAGTCAGCATTCATGATTTGAAATTGGTTGAAAGAAACTGAAACAGTTGATTATGTGAAGAGCGTCAGAGAGTAACGATCATCGATATATTGGTTACATTAAAAAAAGCCCCGGGCAGAAGTCCGGGGCTTTTCCATTCTGGGCGGCGATTCAGGGCTATATCCAATTTAAACAATACAATCCGGATTAATCTAGCTTGTCGGGTTTCTAAGCCGCCATTTCCTTGCCCTGGGCTTCGCGGATACACTCCGCCAGAATGGGTATGCCATCGCGAATATCCTCAATCGTGGGAAAACCGTAAGCGATGCGAAGGTAGGGAATGTCCTCGCCCAAAGCGCTGAATCCCTGTCCCGGCGTGTAGTAGACGCCGCGGCTTGCCGCCAGTTGGTGGGCCTTGCGCGTGTCCGTCGCCGATGGAATCCGTACCCACACGAACATGCCACCGGGCGGATCCGTCCACCAGACTTCCTCGCCCAACGCGCCGAAGTGGGCCTCCAGCGATTCGACTACCGCGTCCTTGCGCGCTTTCATGACGCGGTTCACTTCCGCGATGTGGTCCCATAGATGCTCGCCGAAGTATTCTGCTACGATCATGCTCGCCAGGGCGTTCGTTCCCCCGTCCATCTTGTTGGCCATGATCCGCTGCTGCAACGCCTCCGGGGCCATGAAATAACCCTGCCGGACGCCTGGCCCGAGTATCTTGGAGAAAGAACCGACGTAAACGACCCGTTCGTCTTCATCCAGATGATACAGGTTCGGCGGCACCGGATCGGACTGGAACACGATGTCCCCGTAGCAATGGTCGTCCACGACAACCGTATCGTATTTACGGGCAAGCTCGAGCAGGCGTTCCCGCCGTTCCAGCGGCATGATGGAGCCCGTGGGGTTGTGATGGGTGGGGATGGTGTAGATGAATTTCGGCGGCGTTCCCGCGTCGACGAGCCGCTTCAACACCGTATCCAGTTCATCCGTGACCAGCCCCTGTTCGTCGAGCGGCGCAGGCACGATGCGCACCTGCCGGCTTCGGAAAACGCTCAGCGAGCCACCATAGGAGAAGGATTCCGTGACGATCGTGTCTCCCGGAGACGCAAAGGCATCCGTGATCAACTGCAGCGCCTGCATCGATCCGGAGGTCAAGACGATCTCCTCCAGGGGCACCGCCCGTCCCGCGCCG
>JAPOOT010000125.1 GCA_026713285.1 Gemmatimonadota bacterium
ATAATCGCATCTGTTCCTGGATCTCGTCGGGCCAGACTGTCAATCCTCTGAAGTAATGATGGCTGTTCCGCTCTGTGTGGTCAACCCCTAATGTAGCCAAAACCGCGAGGTCCTGCGCAAGAGCGATCGGCCCGATGTTGGACAGGTCCTCGCTCGTCAGTACGTACCGGCGGTCCGGATGCTCTCTTGCAAGGAACTCTAGATAAGCCGCGTTGGACAGCCCCTTGAACACCCCTTTGCAGTTCTTGTAGCTCGTACCCGCGTATCCGATCTCGACGGCCCGCTCCAGGTCGCCGATGTCTCCATCGGATTCATCGATGATGAAAGGCGGCCGGTCGGGCCATGCCTCGAAATGTCCGCTGAGTGCTTCATCCAGCGCTATATCGCGATGCAATGGCTGCTCGATGCAGATCAGCCGCCGCAGGAATCCTGCCAGATCACGGTCCGCCCGCAGTGCTTCCCAGAAGGACCGGAACGTTTCCATGTCTCCGTAGTTTTCATTGCCGTCCAGCGTAAAAGCATACTGGTTCAATCGCCCGTCTATGATACTGGCCGTCTGTTTCAGGCGATCCAAATCCCGTGCTACATCCCCGAACAGCTTGATCTTGAAGTACGATATGCCATAGGTATCGATGACTTCGTCCAGTGACTGGGGCAGTCCGTCGTTGCAAAGCTCCTCCGGCGGTATATCCTGCGTGGTCAGGGGGTCTCCCAGCCCCACGGTATGGCGCACGTTGGTGGCTGTTATCGGGGAGCCGGGCAACACATCGGCAGGCGTCAGCCCCTTCAAACGGCTATTGAACGCGTCGAAACGAATGACGAAGGCGTTTGATCGCACGGCTTTGCCGAAATCCGTGCCTTGGATGCGGCAGAAAGCCTCTATCATGGCCCTTTCCACCAGACTGTTTCCCAGGCCCCACAGGAGTGGCGCAAAGCCTTTCCCGTTGCCCCAGATCTTCTGGGCCTGGTAGAGTTCGAGCCAGAGGGTAAATAGATCGGGCGCGGGTCCCAGGGCCAATGCGGCGTCGCTGGCGTGGCGGATAACGGAGATCATGTCCCCTACTTCATCCTCGAGGGACGTCGCCGGGTTCTTCGTGAACCACTTTGGTGGGAGATGATCCGCCGAGTAACCGCGGCCTGTCCAGCCGTTCACTTCCAGTTCCATGCGAAGCACCAGGTGCGGCACAGCCGTCATGGTCGATATGCCGAATTTGAAGGGCATGCGGGTGCGCATGTTCTGGATGCGGAGGTCGATCTCTTTGATCTGGATCATGTATCCTGCCTGGTATGCAACTAAGTTAGTAAAACCGTTTAAATCGAAACATTTGAAGCGCCCGTGCGAACAGGCGCCGCAAGCCGGCTACTGGAACGCGCCGCCGGGATTTCAGCTCCTGCTTCTGACCAATCCGTTCAACAGGGCCACGACGACCGAAATGATGAACGACGCGATCAGGGCGTCCCAGAAACCGCCTACCTCGAATCCGTTGACCAGCCACGCGGCCAGGGAAAGCATCCCTGCGTTGATGACCAGCAGAAACAAGCCCAGGGTGAGCATGCTGATGGGCAGGGTCAGGAGGACGATGACGGGCCGAACGATCATGTTGATGAGGCCCAGTACGACGGCCGCGATGACCGCGGTGGTGACGGAATCGACCTGGATGCCGCCGTACACGTTGGTCACCAGGAGGATGGCCAGGGTCGTAAGGATCAGTCGAAGCAGCATGGTTATCGTCCCGTGTGGCCGTATCCGCCCGCGCCCGGTGTCATTGTGCGCCGCGGATTGAGCCGCTCAAGGCGCGCCCCGTAAGCACAGGGTGCAGTTATCGTCCCGTGTGGCCGTATCCGCCCGCGCCGCGCTCGGTACCATCGAGATCGTCGACCTCTTCGAAGACCACGGAAGGCACGGCGCCGATAACGAGCTGGGCGATCCGCTCCCGGTCAAGAACCCGGTATGGCCGATCGCCGAAATTGAACAGAATCACCTTTATTTCCCCACGGTAATCCGAATCGATCGTGCCCGGACTGTTCAGCACGCCGATCTTGTGTTTCAGCGCCAGCCCGCTTCGGGGACGCACCTGTCCTTCGTATCCAGAAGGCAGCGCGATGGCGTATCCCGTCCCGATGAGCTCGAGTTGCTTCGGCGCGATTTCCAACGGCTCGTCGACACAGGCGTATAGATCCAGCCCGGTCGACCCGGGGGTCATCCGGCGCGGCATGGGATGGGACCGGCCGGGACGTGTCGACGTAATTGGTATGACGACGGGCGTGTTCACAGGCTGCTCACAGGTTGCTCGAAAGTCGTTCTACAGCCGTCCTGACAACTGCGCTCGGACTGCTTCGCAGGGCCACCGCTCGAATGGCCGTTCTCCGGCCGCTCAAAGCGTGATATCGCCGTCGGATACGGGCCCGACGGCCGTCAGGTACGTGTTTTCCGGCGTGAACAGGATATTGGCCATTTCGGAAATCTCCGAAGCGGTCACTTCTTCCAGCTTCCGTACGGTCTCGTCCAACGAGGAATATGCGTTTTCGTAAATCTCCGCCCTGGCAAGGCGGTTCATCACGCTGCCGGTTTCTTCCAGCGAGAGGTACAGGCCGCCGACCAATTGAGACCGCGTGTCGCGGAGTTCATCCTCCGGAACGGGTTGCTCGCACAGCACCCGGCACTCATGGCGGATCAAGTCGATCGTGCGCTGCGCATCCTTCGGGTCCACGCCCGCGCTGATGCAGATCTGGCCGGTATCCCGGCAGAACTCCAGGTCCGAGTATATGGAATAAGCCAGTCCTGCCTCTTCGCGGATTTTCTGGAACAGCCGCGATGTCATTCCTCCGCCCAGGACGGCGTTCAGTAGGAACAGGGCGTATTTCGACGGATGGGAATAGGGCAGTCCGATGCCACCCAGACAGAGATGCACCTGGGACACTTCCTTGCTCAGTACGCGCTTGCGCGCCCCGTTGGAATCCGGTTGGTCATCCGGGCCGGGTTCCCGGCTATCACCGGGGAAATCGTACTGGTCCCTTATGAGATCGGCCAGGCCGTCGTGATCCACGCAACCCGCCGCTATGATGTGAATCCGGCCGTTGCGGTAACGGTCCGCCAGATAGGCTACCAGGTCGCTCCGCGTGAAGGACGAGACGGAGGCCGCGTTGCCGAGGATCGGCCGGCTCAGGGGGTGGGGCTGCCAGATCAGGTTGGCGTAGAGTTCGCTCACCAGGTCTTCGGGATTGTCTTCGAGGCCGTGTATCTCCTCGATGACCACCGTCTTTTCCTTCTCGATCTCCTGGGGATCGAAACGCGAGGACTGGAGCAGATCGCCGATTACGTCCACGGCCACGGGCAGGTGGCTGTCCATCACGCGGGCAACGTAGCAGTTGAGTTCCCGGCCGGTGAACGCGTTGAGATATCCACCCAGGCTCTCGATGCTCAGCGCGATCTGGTACGCGTTGCGCCTTTCGGTTCCCTTGAATACCGCGTGTTCGAGAAAGTGTGCGATCCCGGGGGATCCGGAAGGTTCGAACCGCGTACCGGACCACACCCATACGCCCATCGTTACCGACCGGACGTGCGGCATGCGCATCGTAACCACGCGGATGCCGTTAGGGAGTACGGTCTTTCTGTAACGTTCGGTAGATTCTGGCAAGAGGGGGCCGTACAGGATAGATCGCCGCCATGGCGCCCGGATGGGCGATTACCCATGGCGGCGACGTTCGGATCGTTCGCCCAGGTCAGTTTGCGGCGAGCACTTGTTTTCGACTCAGCTTGACTTTGCCTTGATCATCGATATTGATGATCTTGACAGTCACCTCGTCGCCTTCGTTGGTCACATCCCGCATGGAATTGGTCCGGTGATTCTCCCATTCCGAAATATGCACCAGGCCGTCTTTGCCCGGAAGAATTTCGACAAAGGCACCGAAATCGACGATGCGTTTCACCGTGCCCTGGTAGACCTTCCCGATCTCGGGCTCCTCCGTCATGCTTTCGATGATCTGCTTCGCCTTTTCACCGGCAGCCGCGTCGACGGCGGCGATCGTTACTACACCGTCGTTGTCGATATTGATCTGCGCGCCCGTTTCCTCCTGGATGCCGCGTATCACCTTGCCTCCGGGACCGATCACGGAACCGATCTGATCCTGCTTGACCTGGACGGTCAGGATGCGCGGCGCGTACTCGGACATTTCCGTACGTGATTCGGCAATGGTCTCGGCCATCTTGTCCAGGATGAACAGCCGCGCCTTCTTCGCACGGGCGAAGGACTCGCGGAGGATCTCTTCATTGACTTCCATGACCTTGACGTCGAGCTGCACGGAAGTGATCCCTTCCCGCGTGCCGGCGACCTTGAAATCCATTCCGCCCAGGTGATCCTCCACGCCCTGGATATCCACCAGGTACTGTGGCTTGGGATCATCCGGGATCAGGCCGATATTCACCCCGGCAACGGGGCTCTTGATGGGTACGCCCGCGTCCATCAGGGACAGGGTCGCGCCGCAGACGGTGGCCATGGAAGAAGAACTGTTGGATTCAAGAATCTCCGAAACGATGCGGATGGTATAGGGGAATGCATCCTCCGACGGGATCACCGGCGCGATGGCGTGCTCCGCCAGCGAACCGTGACCGATATCCCTCGGCCGGGGTCCCCGGGCCATGCGAACCTCACCGACGCTGAACGCCGGGAAATTGTAATGCAGCATGAAGGACTTGAGGGAATCGCCTTCGAGATCGTCCTGCTTCATCTCGTCCATCTTGGATCCCAGTGTCGTCACGGTCAGGCTTTGTGTTTCACCCCGGGTGAAG
>JAPOOT010000191.1 GCA_026713285.1 Gemmatimonadota bacterium
CCGCGCAGGGCCACATGATCGATCCGCCGTACCGCGTGTAGTTGTCGGCGGCGTTTATGAACGGGCGGACGCTCAGTTCCTCGTAGATACCCATATCTGCTCCCTTGTACGCTTCACCTGCATTGAGCTTATCATCCGGTCCGGTTCGACTGGCTTCAGGCGATGAAAATCCAACGTACTTTACACCCAAAATACGGACAAGCCCAAACTCATGCGTGGATTTTCTTTGCCAGCGTTCCGTGGGAAAGGTAGGTTTTGTAGCATCAGGAGATCGCGATTTGTCGGATTCGTCGGGGATACCGCCAACGGTAGGTGGCAGGGATGCCGAACGCTCACTGCTTAACATCGTGCGCTCAGTCATCCTCCCCACTTGACAAAGAGGAACAATATGGGTAACACGATCAGGATTATCCTTGCAGTACTGGCAGGCATGGCGGTTGGCAGCGCGGTAAACATGGGACTGATTCTATTGAGCCCCATGGTCATTCCGCCTCCGCCCGGCGTCGATGTGACCGATATGGATTCCCTGGCGTCGTCCATGCACCTGTTCCAGTTCAAACATTTCGTCTTTCCCTTTCTGGCCCATGCACTCGGTACCCTGGCAGGTGCGTATCTGGCCGTGATGATTGCCTCAGGATACAGGCTGAAAATATCCATGCTCATTGGATCGTTGTTCCTGCTCGGCGGAATCACCAATGTCATGATGCTGCCTGCGCCGGGGTGGTTTATTGGGGTTGACCTGATCGGCGCTTATTTGCCCATGGCCTGGATCGGTGGCCGATTGACCGGCAAGGACTATGGCGCGAGCCGAAGGTCTTAAGACGATATGGCGTCCAACACAGGCGAATCCGAATCCTTTTTGGCGATGTTTGAACGCGGTGATTTGAAGGCCGCAAGCGCCTATGTAGATAGCCATAACCTGCTGGCCGGTTACGACGGCATCCTTGCCCACCCTCTGCTTCGTGAGTTCGTCCGCCGGAACTGCGGCCATTGCTACAAATCGTCCCATCGGGCCATCGCAGATCTCCTGATACCAGACCGGGTTCGAACCTTTCGGGATGACGTGATGGCCGACCGGACCGATAGCGTCCAGTCTCGACTGAAGGCGGACCCGGAGCTCGTCCATGCCGAATTCACCGGCGGCCGGGGTATCGCCCGGGCGATACATCACTGGCGGTCCATCCCCACCGGCAAGCTGCTGCTGGACGCGGGGTCCGACGTGAATGCCCTGACGACTGTGGGTTGTGCCGGGGAAACGCCCCTCATGATGCAACTCAGGTTCGGTACCGTGGAAGGCGTGCGCTTTCTCCTGGAAAACGGCGCGGAGCCGAATCTGGGCGGACTCAAGCATTCGCCGAGCTCATCGATGGCCGAGGGGCTCAAGCTGCTGACCCGGCACGGGTGGGACATCAACGAGCGGGTAGGCGGACGCACCCTGCTGCACCATGACGCCAATCACGGTCACGGTAAGCGCGTTCAACTACTGCTGGGGCATGGCGCCGATCCCAACATTAAAGATGCCGAGGGTCGAACCGCGTTGCACCTGGTCAGTGCGAGAGGGGTCGGCGCGGAGACGATCCGCGCCCTGGTGGAAGCCGGCGCACTCATGGATGCCCGTGATGATCAAGATAGAACTCCTTTAGACCTGGCCGCTTCGGCCAGGAGCCCGGCAGCGCTCCGAGCGCTTCAGAATCTTGGCGCCCTTGGCGCCCGGTGATCGCGCGTACGCAGCCGAACGGTCGGTAAAAGGCAGGATCAGGTGTCCCGAAAACACGCTTTGGAAATCGGTGGAAAATACCCGGAACACGCCGATCGCATGGCCTTCCCAGGCAAGTTCCTTGGCCTGGTACATCTCGATGCGTGCCGGACCGGTTACATGATTTGTCCGGGGCTGGGCCCGGAGCTCGGTCGCCCCTATTATGACGACCGCTGGGGCGACGATATCGACTGGATCGACGGCGAATCCGCGTGGACTCTGTTCAAAGCAAGCGCGGCAGGTGACCTGGAAGTAATCGCAGCGCTCCTCGACGATGATCCACGTCTCGTGAATGCGATGCATTGGTACACCCAGCCCATCCACATGACCGCCCGGCACGGGCACGCCGAAGCGTCGGAGTTGCTACTTGCTCGGAACGCCGACCCGGGGCTCGTTATTTTCGATTCGACCTGGTCAAGCCTGCTCGAGAACACACGATCCCGTGGGTTTGAGGACGTAGCGGGAATCATAGAATGCGCGATGGGCGCCCGATTCGGCTACGATCCCGCGTTCATGGAGTTAGCCGGACTGATTGAGAACAGCGACGTTGAAATGGTTGAAACGGCGCTGAATGACAATCCCGATCTCGTTGATCGATCCGACGCGGCAGGAAACAACGGCCTTCACCATAGTGTGCTGAACGGCCGGAAAAACCTGGTCGAACTGTTTCTCGAACGCGGTCTGCCCATAGATTCACGACGCGCTGACGGGAAAACCCCGCTGACACTTTCTTTCGACACGGGTTTCGGACAACATCCACCGGACCCGAAACTGGGTATAACCGAGTATCTTTTGATGAATGGTGCGGATTACGCCATCACGGCAGCCAGTTACCTGGGAGATCATGCCAGGGTTCGTTCGATCCTCGATGAGAATCCATCGGCTGCCGGCCGCGACGCATCGCTGAAGAGTCCCCTGGCCTATGCGGCTAGAGCGGGGCACGAAGATATTGCCCGGATGCTGCTTGACGCGGGAGTCGATGGCCATGTCGTGGACGAAGCGCTTTTTGAAGCCGTATGGTGTAAGCACGCGCGTGTTGCTGACCTGTTGCTGGAATACGGAGCCAACCCGAACGTGGAATTGGATTCCTGCGGGTATGCCGCGGGTACAGATGACCAGGCGATACGGGATCTGCTCGTGCGTAACGGCGGGGTGACTCCACCGTATTGGGAACTGGGTCACAACGAACTTCGGCACCTGGTGGATAGCAGGGCGGCAAGGGTCCGGGACCCCTACCTGATTGCGAATGTGCTCGAAACCGAAGATGAAAACCTGATCGACAGGTTACTGGGTGGTGATCCCCATGCGCTCGACCGCCTGGAGGAACTGCAATACTTGCCGGGATGGGGTGACAACGCCGTGATTACGCGCAAACTGGTCGCGGCGGGGCTCGATCCGAACCGAAGGACATTCGAAGGCCAGACCTATCTTCACGTCTGTGCCAGGCAAGGCTGGGAGAAGACGGCTCAGGCTTTAATCGAACAAGGTGCTGCGGTAAACGTACTGGATGAGAAGGAAGGCTGGACACCGCTGGCGGTCGCGGTCAAAAACAGCCGGATCGGCATGGTACGCCTGTTGCTGGAACATGGTGCCGATCCTGGCCTGGCCGACTGGCCCTGGACCCGGCCGATGGTGATTGCGGAGGAAACCGGTAATCCGGCTGTAGCCGTGTTGATTCGACAACACGCACGCAATAACTCTTGAATCCCATTCAAAGGTCGCCAACCCCCAATTATACTTGACCATAGACTTCGCATGATTTACCCTGAAACTGGAGCGGTACAGGCCGCCGCCAGTCCGTGGACAGGGTAGAAGCCCACCTGTTGGTCAGTCATCATATTGCTGCACTTCCTTCAGCCCGAAAATACGGACGCCGGGCAGCCATTCGAGGAGGTCAGCCATGTCAGAATCCACTGTAGCACAACTCCCCGATCAACCAGATCTGCGCCACCTCAAAGATCAGGCAAAGGAACTGGTGAAAGCTGGTTCCTGCCCGGCACGCGCCGATGCTTTGTTCTGCGTTGCGCGCAAGTACGGTTTTCCCAGTTGGCCGAAGCTGAAGGCCTACGTGGAGTCCATCGGATCTATGGGATCGCTTGAACGGGCGATTCTCGACGACGACTCTACCCGGGTACGAGGCATGCTGGCCGAAGACCCCGGCCTGATTCACCGCGAAGGGCACTGGATCAAAAGGCGCCGGCACAATGGTTACCGGCCGCTCGCCTATGCTGCGTTTTTCGGCAAGTTACAGATCATGGAAGTCCTGATCGCCGCCGGCGCGGATGTGCACGAAGGAGGCGAAAGAGCCTTGCGTGCAGCGGCGTACTTCGATCAAAACCTGGACGCCGTCCAACTGCTACTCAGCCGTGGCGCCGATCCGAATGCGACGACGGTATCGCCGTCCGGCCGGCCATACCGGGTGATCGACTACCCCTGCATGACCCTGGCGTCCAGGGTATTACGCCATCTCGTGTCGCATGGTGGCAAGCTGCAGCCGGACAACGCGGGCATGATTCTGGCGACTAACGATCGAAGACCCCAGGAAAAGGCCAATTGTCTTCGCGTTGTGGCGGAAACGGGACTCGAGTTTCCGGACACGCCGCCTTTGGCCCTGCACCTGCGGGATGTCCGCCTTCTGGAAACGCATCTGTCCAAGGATTCCCGAATGACTTTGCGGCTGTTTCCCGAACGGGATGTATTCCCGCGCGAATTCGGTATTGAAAGTCCCGCGCCATACGCCTGTGTGACCCCCCTGTCCGGCGGGGTCACCCTGCTTCACATGGCCGTCGAATTCTGTGATGTTGAAATGGTTAGGTGGCTTCTCGATCACGGCGCCGATGTCAATGCCCCCGCGGGCACGGACCAGAACGGGTTCGGTGGCTGGACGCCCCTTTTTCATGCCATGGTCACGCTGCACGTGCCTCGCAGCTTTGCGGATATCGTGGATCTGCTGCTGGATCGCGGTGCCGACCCGACGGTCAGGGCGTCCATACGCAAGCCTGTGCAGGAAGGAGAAACGGTGGCCTGGAGGAACGTGTCGGCCGTCGAATACGCTCGCCAGTTCGTTGAACCGGATCTGGTAAACGACGACGCGCTTCAGCGGGTAACGCAGGCAATCGGGTCGATAGACGCGTCCAGTTGACTGCATCGACCAGGATTCTGTTTCAAGTTCACGTGAGCAGTCTATCTGGTGACGATCGACACTGGATTTACTTCCGGTTCATTGGCACATGACGGCATCCCATCAGTGTCCTTCCAAAATGTGGCCCTACCCGGTCGTTCAAGCTGACATAGAGAACGAAGCCCGTGATCTGTTCAAGGCCTACCAGGCCGGCGGCGAAGAGGCGATTTTGGAAGTCGACCTTTACCACGCGCCATCATCCCCATCCGTATTCAACCTGAAGGACGCTCGCAACGTGCTGGCAAAGAGTTACGGGTTTCCGGGCTGGACACAGGTAGAACGGTACTTTGATACGGTAAACGAACGGTCACGCAGTCCTAATGTGGAACCCACGCCCCCTGCGCTGTGTTACGCAGATGAACTCGCCGATGGTTTCCTCCGTCTCGCCTGTCTGACGCAAGGCGCCCAGGA
>JAPOOT010000184.1 GCA_026713285.1 Gemmatimonadota bacterium
CGTGGAACTCGGCGTGAGGAAGCTCTTCAGGATGACCTTGCACAACGAGTTGTTCCGGTCCCTGGCCCACCATCCCGTCATGGTGGGTATCGCCGTCGAACTGATTGGGCAGGATGTCGCCCTGTTTCAAAGCATGCTTTTAATGAAGCCGCCCCGGTTCGGCGGTCAGAAAGTCTGGCACCAGGACAACGCATACTTCCGTTTGGATCCCAACGACGTCTTCGGGTTCTGGATCGCTCTCGACGATACCGACGTCGAAAACGGATGCATGCATGTCATACCCGGTTCGCACCGAGAAGGCATCGGGGAACACGGGGGCGTGGAAGACGATTACGGATTGTCATCGGCACCTGCGCAGAACACCGCGATCGCCTGCATCATGAAGGCCGGCGACGCCCTCGTGTTTCACGGAGAAACCTACCACTACACGCCGGCGAACAAGAGCGATCGGCGCCGCAGGGCGTTGCAGTACCACTACGCTGCCACGCACTGCAGATCTTCGAAAGACAGTCCATTCAAGTCCTTCAGACCCGAGGTAATCGTGGCGGGGGCGGGGGCCGAATCACCGGCCGGGGGTTGGTACGACTAGCCGGATCGGACGCCCAATCGGTTCGGACGCCCAGCCGGTTCGGACGCCCAATCGGTTCAGACGCCCAGCCGGTTCGGACGCTCAGGAGGAATCGCCGGAATGGGTGGGGCGCACGTCCACCTTAAGCGTGATGATATCGGTATCGTGGTACTGCTGGTGGTGCACGGAGGACGCGAAGTGCCTCAACAGGCGCAACGAGACCTCCATCTCCTCCGGTGTCTCCACCGCTCTCTCGTCGCCCAGCAACTCGATACGGTCCTGCAGGTTTCCCTCGCCGGTCGCCGCGACCAGTTCGAGCACCGCGCTGTCGCCCTCACGGTGAGCGACAAGGAGCAGGCGCCGGCGCTGGCCGGTTTCGTCGTCCTGCGGAATCAGTGTCAACAGGGTTTCTTCGCTCGCGGCCATGAGCCGGTCCGCCGTCTCCCTGCCCCATCCCTGCCGGGACGCGAATTCTTCCAGGAATGCCCGTATCTTCGTCAGCGCCGCGAGATCGAAGTCCGCTTCCATGCGGTGACGGCGGGGCGCGGTCATCTCCAGGAAGAGCGTCATGAGCATCGCCGCCAGCCCGCCGGCGGTCATGCCGTTCCGCAGGAGGCCGCCTGCGAAGTCGGAGAGCATCGCGGGAAAGATCGCGTCATTCTGAAACCCCACGCCGATCCAGAATCCCATACCGACGACCAGACCCTTCCGATAGTCGATCCCATCCTGCACAACCAGCTTCATCCCGATGACGAAGAGCATTGAAAGCAATACCAGCAGGAATCCGCCGGCAACCGGATTGGGAATGGCGAGGACAACCGCCAGGAACTTCGGGATGAACGCGACCAGGATAAAGGCCAATCCCACGACCGCCCCCACCATGCGGGACGCCACGCCGGTCAACTCGGTCACGGCGATGCTCGTGGAATAGGTCGTATTGGGCACCGTGCCCATGAGACCGGACAGGAGGTTGCCCAGTCCGTCCGCGGCGACCGCGCCCTGCACGGCCCGGTAATCCACCGCCCGGGGCCGGCGCCACGATACGCGCTGGATTGCGACCGAATCGCCGATCGTTTCCACGGCCCCTACCAGCGTTACGAACATGAAGGCGGGCAAAAGCGCCCAGAAGACCGGACCGAAGGAGAAATCCAGGCCCGGCCAGCTTCCCTCAGGAAGCCCGATCCACGCGGCGGCCGCCACGCGGTCGGTGTCATACAGGCCGAAGTACCCGCCCACCAGGGATCCGGCGGCCACGCCGATCACGGGCGCCCAAAGGCGCAGTGATGATCTCGCCTTCAATGCGATGCCGATGGTGACCAGCACGGTGGCCATTGCCGTGACCGGCGCAGCGGAAGACGACACACCCTCGGCGACCCCGCCCAGCATGTCGAAGGCTATGGGCATAACCGTGACTGAGATCAGCATGATGACCGTACCGGAGACCGCTGGCGTCAGGATTCTTCTCAGCAGGGAGAGGCGCGCGGACAGCAGGAACTGGAACAGGGAGGAAACGATGATGAGCGTGGCCATCAGCGCGGGTCCGCCCTGGGCGAGCGCTGAAATGCATATCGCGATGAAGCTGCCCGACGTGCCCATCATGAGTACGTAGCCCGCGCCAACGCGGCCGATGCGCAGCGCTTGAATGATGGTGGTCGTACCGCTGATCGCCGCCGCTGCGAACACTCCCCAGGTCAGGTAGGATTCGCTCACGCCCCCGGCCCGGCCCACGATGGCCACGGTCAGGACTACCCCGCCGACCGTGAGCAGGGCGATCTGGAGACCTAGGCCTATGGCCAGGAGGACCGGTGGTTTTTCGTCTGCCTCATAGCGAACACCTGACTGGCGGCCTGTTGTATCCGTGTTCATTTACTGGCCAAACTTTCTCTGGTGAAAGATGCATCTGTATTGCCTTGGGATCAGAAAATGAAAATAACGACATGCTCCGTCGAATCAAGGCATTCCGCTTCACGTTTCCAACAACCGCCACCAATCCTCGTGTCCGGATGCGACCTTCTCCGGATGCGACCGGCTACGGGCGATGAAGCCCGGGACGTCGTCCCTTCCCGTGGGTTTTCTCCAATCGCTGTACCGTATATCCAGGCTCCACCGTATGTGATCCGAGAAATTCGGCGCGGACCGGTGCACCGTGGTGTGCTTCAAGAGGAGCACGCCGCCCCTGGAGATGGGGCAGGACACCCGCTCACCGGCGGGCAGGGCCTCCGGAACGATGTTCTCGGGCGAATCCTCGAAGGGCAGGCGTTCGCTGCGGTGACTTCCTCGGATCACCTCCAGGCAGCCGTTGTGTTCGTCTGTATCCACCAGGGGCAGCCAGAAATTGACCATGAAGGTCTGCATCACGTCCGGATCCAGGAAACCGATGTCCTGGTGCCAGTCCACGACCGAGGTCTTGTCCGGAAGCTTGGCCCGGGAGTTGAACTGGGGATGGACGAGAATCTCCGGACCGATGAGGGATTCGACGACGTCGAGAATCTCAGGCAGGGTCATGACGTGAAACATGCCCGCGGTCTTCCGCTTGCCCAGTACGGCTTCATGCAATTCCTTACAGCGACCATCCATGGCCTGGTGGATCCGGTACAGCCGATGTTCAAACGGTGCTTCAGTAAACCGGTCCGCCAGTCTGCCCTCCCCGTGGTAGCGCTCCGCCCATGCATCGACGACCTCGTTCAACTCCGCGATCAAGGGGTCGAGTGAAGCGGGGTCGAACAGCCCTTCGATGGGCAGGAAGCCGTCTTCGAGATACTGATTGATCTGGTGCTCGGTCAAACCGGCGGGCATAGCGCGAATCCTTAAGGTGGCTGGACCAGGTTAAGTCCATTGATGCGACAAAACGATATGGTTATACTCAGCAAAAGTCAACAACTCGCGTTCTGAAGGGCGTCAGGATCGAGGCGTCCGAAGGGCGTCAGGATCGAGGCGTCCAATTGGTCTCAATTTTGGAGGATTTTCATGGCTTTCGACCTGATTCTGTCGGGTGCGACGATCGTCGACCCGTCCCGGCAGAAGAACGGCAAAGGCGACATCGGGATCAGAAACGGCAAAATTGCCGCGGTTGCCGATTATCTCGAAGCCGGCGCCCATAGGACAATCGACGTATCGGGGAAATACCTGACTCCGGGCTGGATCGATCTTCACGCCCATGTATACGCGGGCGCCACGACCTTTGGCATCAAGGCAGACGCCCTCTGCCTGGCCACCGGGGTAACGACCATTGTGGACGCCGGGAGCCCCGGATGGACCAACCTGCGAGGTTTTCTCGAGTACATCATCGAACCGTCCCGGACCGAAGTGCTCACCTTCGTCCATATCAGCAGCATCGGACTTCTGAACGCCATGCGCGGGGAGATGGAGGACATCAAAAACGCCGATCCCGAGCACACGGCCCGGGTTATTTCGATGTGGCCGCGACATTGCGTCGGCGTCAAGGTCCGGCAGGGGGTCTTCCAGGTGGGAAGCCACGGCGTGGAACCGCTCAGGCGGGCCATCGAGGCCGCCGAAATGGCCGACACCCGGGTCATGGTCCATATCGACAAGGGGGTCTCCCTGCCGAGTGTGCTGGAACTGCTTCGTCCGGGAGATATCGTGACCCACTGCTACCAGGGCAAGGGAGATCATATCCTCGGAGATGAAGACCGGGTTATCCCGGAAGTATATGCCGCAAGAAAGCGCGGCGTGTTCTTTGACCTGGGCCACGGCGCCGGGAGTTTTCATTACGGGATCGCGAAACGGGCGGTCGAACAGGGGTTTCTGTCCGACGTGATCAGTACGGATCTGCACGTCTACAGCCTGAGATCGCCGGTGCACAGCCTTCCCGAAACGGCGTCGAAACTGCTTAACATGGGACTGGATTTCGAAGAAATCGTCTGCCAGACGACCGCCAATCCCGCGGGCGTCTTGAACCGGTCTGATGACATTGGTACACTGAAGGAAGGAAGCGTCGCCGATATCGCCGTTTTCGGCCTGGAGGAGGGCAGATTCGACTTTACCGACGCCCACGGCCGGCAGGAAACCGGTGAACGAATGATCACCCCGCTGCTTACCGTGCGGGCCGGACAAGTGTATTATCCGGACGACCTGAAAGACGAGGTCGCGGAAACGCTGCACCGGGCCGAAGAAATGGTGGGAATAACCGGGGTTCCCTACGGGGCCATACGGGACATCAGGAAGGTGCGGTGA
>JAPOOT010000411.1 GCA_026713285.1 Gemmatimonadota bacterium
CCACGTGGATCGCCCTGGCCGACGTGCCGCCGGGGACGGGATTCTGCCTGGTGCCTGGCAGCCACAAAACCACGGTCCCCGAACCGGATGGCCTGACCGTCGTACACGATCCGCCCGTGTCCATCACCATCCCAATGAAGGCGGGGGACGTGATCGTCTTTTCCACTCGCCTACTGCACAACGCCAGTCCGTGGACCGAGGACAATCCCCGCCTGAACATATTCCAGCGATACGTCTTCAGCTGGTTCTTCGATCTGCCCCATCTTTATCCGCTGGAAGACCACCGCGACAAGCTTTCGGACGACATGTACGAACTGGAGAAAATGACCCGTGAAGAGAAACAGGTCGTCCGGCGGGTGCGGGAGATGCTGGCCGACTCGTAGCAAAGCAGATTACCCGTAACCGTGGCTGTGTTTACGCCTTCTCGCCGACTGTTTTTCATGCCGCGCATACGGGCGCGATCATGCCTCTGGTCTTGCTGGGCTTTTGAGTACGATCGGTCTCCTTGTCCTGCTACGAATCGAACACGATCGCGCTCAATTAATCCTACTAAGCCTCGTGGACGATCGTGTCGACACGATGCGCCTCGATATAGTCCCGGTCGATTTCGGCGCCAAGGCCTGGTCCGCGAGGTACGGGAACGCATCCGTGCTCATCGATGTTTTCCAGCTCATCCGTGAACTCAGGCGCATAGACGGGCGGCTTGGTTTTCTTGATTCCGGGATGTACGAGACCCAGTTCGTAGTAATTACTGTTGCGGATGGAAGCCATGATGTGCCGGTGGGCGAGGCCGCCGCCGTGGAGCTCCACGTCCAGCCCGAATCCCTCGGCCGCGTGGGCGATCTTCATCACGCCGGTGATGCCGCCGTCCTCGTAGACACCCGATCGTACGAAATCCGTTCCTCCGTTGACGATGAAATCGACGTGCTGTTCGAGGCCGAAGATATGCTCGGTCTGAAGGATCGGCGTGGTGATGTGTTCCCGTAGTTTCTTGTGGCCGAAAATGGACACGCCACCGTCCATGTAGGGATCTTCCAGCCAGAAGAAACCGGCTTCGTCGCAGGCCCGGCCCACCTTCAGCGCGTCGGCCCATGTATTGTATTCGCACGCGGGATCGATCATGAGATCCATGTCATCGCCGACTCGCTTGCCCGTGACTTTTACGTTGGCGACCTCGCGCTCGATGGGTGCGTTGCCCCAGCCGTGGATCTTGAACGCACGGTATCCCATGTCCCTGCACTGTTCGGCGAAATCCGCGAAGGCCTCCGGCGTATGCAGACCGCCGTTCTCGTCGCCGTGGTACGTGCTGGCGTAAGCGGGCAGGGAAGACCTGTATCCGCCCAGCAACTGACAGACCGGCGCGTTGTAGTACTTGCCCGCGAAATCCCAGAGCGCGACGTCAGTGGCGCCGATCTGGGTCCGGTCGGTGTGCCTCAGTCCGCGTTTCAGATCGTTGTAGATCTTCTCTCGCTCGAAGGGATTGCTGCCCAGCAGATATTCGACCGCGACCCCCGACGGCGACGGACCACCCATGTATTCACCGACGATGCCCACGTTGGTGTGTATGCGCAGCAAACTCCCACGCAGTTTACGCCTGCCGCCCTTCTCGTACACCAGGTTGAATCCATTGTAATCCACGCCCATGTTTTCGACGGTATATTCGAAGACGACGGTTTCCAGTTTCGTGATCGCGGGTTTCATGTTCGACAGCCTCCGTCTCCCTTGTATTCTGTTCATACGAATCGTACTATTGTCCAGTTACACCATTCACCATACCATCCTCCGTTCCTCCCTTCCTTCTCCTTTCTCCTATCAAGTCCGTCCGGATTCTTCATTCCATCCATTTTCTTACGAAGTCACTTTAGATTCGTTTGTAATAGTGTTATTAGTTTTAAATCTAGTTTTAATAGTTCTAAACGTACTAAAATCAGTCGATCTACTGAAATTGAACAGACTTTCGCCCTTGAGATGGACGTTGAAGCCGTGATCACCGCACCTTCCTGATGTCCCGTATGGCCCCGTAGGGAACCCCGGTTATTCCCACCATTTCTTCGGCCCGGTGCAGCGTTTCCGCGACCTCGTCTTTC
>JAPOOT010000446.1 GCA_026713285.1 Gemmatimonadota bacterium
CTCTCCTCGAAGGGCTCGGCGCGCGGCTGATCGTGCATGTCCTGCCGGCAGGCCGCCGTGACGGCCAGGCAAAGGACGCACAGGATACCGGCGTATAAGAGGGCCATGGGGTTACGCTTCAACTTCGTTCACCTCGTGCGGGTTCATCTCTTCGAGAAACCGACGGGTCGCGTCCTTCTCGAAGTATGGGTCTTCGGCTTCGATGCACAGGAAGAACCGGTCCTGGGTCGCGTACCGGAATCGCTCGATATCGAAAAGCGGATGATTCGGCCGCGGTAGCTTGTTCATGACCATCATTCCGATCAGTGCGGCAAAGGAAGCGAACAGGACCGTACACTCGAACATGACCGGTATGAAAGCCGGCCAGCTGTTGAAGGGCCGGCCGCCCACGTTGATCGGGTAGTGGATCACGGAGGCGAAATACTGCATGTAGAAGCCTACGGCACAGCCCGTCAACCCGCCGATCAGGATCACCAGCGCCACCTTGTTCTTGTGGAGATGTTGGATGTCAAGCAGCTCGTCGAGCGGATAGGGCGTGTACGTCTCTATATGATGATACCCCGCGTCCACGGTCTTCTGCGTGGCTTCCACGATGGCCGCCTCGTTCTCGAATTCGGCTATGAGGCCGCGCAATTCAGGCTGTGCGGGTCCGTGATTCATATCAGGCGTCCTTCTTCCGGTGTTTCGGAATGACCATCTTCATCTCGGACATCGGGATCATGGGCAGGAACCGGATGAACAGGCACATCATGAACAGGAAGAAACCGATGGTGCCGATGTACAGGCTCCAGTCCCAGATCGTCCCGGCGTAATAGTCCCACGACGAGGGCATGTAATCGTTGGCCAGGCTGGTCACGACGATGACGAAGCGTTCCAGCCACATGCCGACGCCGACGATCAGGGAGACGATGAACAGCACGACCGGGCTGCGCCGGGCCCGCTTCCACCAGAGTATCTGGATGCTGACGGCGTTGCAGAAGATCAGCGCCCAGTAGACCGGCGCGTACTGCCCCGACATACGGTTCCACATCATGAACCCTTCGTAGGGACTCGCGCTGTACCACGAGATAAACATTTCCATGGCGTATCCGTACACGACGATGAAACCGGTCGCCAGGGTCACCTTGCCCATGTTCTCCAGGTGCCGCGTCGTGATGAGTCCCTCCAGCTTGAACCACTTGCGCACCGGGATCGTCAGCGTCAGCACCATGGCGAATCCAGCGTAGATGGCGCCGGCCACGAAGTAGGGCGGGAACACGGTGGTATGCCAGCCGGGGATCAGCGAGACGGCGAAGTCCAGCGAAACGATGGAGTGCACGGACAGGACCAGGGGCGTGGAGAGGCCGGCCAGGATCAGGTAGGCCTTCTCGTACCTCGCCCAGTGGGAGGACGCGCCGCGCCAGCCCATGGACAGGACGCCGAAGATCCGTGCGACAATGGGATGCTTCGCCCGGTCCCGCAGGGTGCCGAGATCGGGGATCATGCCCATGTACCAGAAGATCAGGGAAACGGTGAAGTAGGTGGATACGGCGAAGACGTCCCAGACCAGCGGCGAACGCCACTGGGGCCACAGCGACATGGTGTTGGGCAGCGGTAGCAGCCAGTAGGCGAGCCAGGGACGCCCCACGTGAAGCAGTGGGAACATGCCGGCGCACATCACGGCGAAGATCGTCATGGCTTCCGCGAACCGGTTGATCGAGTTACGCCAGTCCTGCCGCATCAGGTGCAAAATGGCGGAGATGAGCGTCCCGGCGTGGCCGATCCCGATCCACCATACGAAGTTGATGATGGCGAATCCCCAGCCGACTGGCACGTTCAGCCCCCAGATCCCGGTCCCGATCAGCACCAGCCAGGTAATGGAGATGCCCAGCATGCCGACGACCGGCAGCAGGACCGCCACGGCCAGGAACCACCCCAATGGCGTATGCGACCGGAGAACGATGTTGGCGATCTTCTCCGTGACGGTGGTATTGGTGTACTCGGGCGCCACGAAGCCGTCGCCGGTGTACGTTTTGGCCTTTTCTATGTCAACACCCTGTTGCGACAAGGCGCCACTCCTCATTCACGGTGTCTGCAGCCGTGCCTTCTGTTAACCCGCGGCCGGCCTTACGCCTCGAGGACCGGATTGGGATTTCGGATCCGTCCGAGGTACGTCGTGCGCGGCTTGGTGAGCAGGTCCGTCAGCATCCCGTAGTTCAACGGGCTGGCTTTCAACCTGGACACCTCGCTGTTTTCGTCCTTCGTGTTGCCGAAGGTGATCGCCTGCGACGGGCAGGCCTGCTGGCAGGCCGTCAGGATCTCGCCGTCGGCGATGTCGCGGTCTTCCTTCTTCGATTCAATCCTCGCCACGTTGATGCGCTGGACGCAATAGGTACACTTCTCCATGACTCCGCGGCTGCGCACCGTAACATCCGGGTTGCGTCCCAGCTGCAGGCTCGGTGTTTCGAAGTCGGCATACAGGTAGAAGTTGAACCGCCGGACCTTGTAGGGACAGTTGTTGGAACAGTACCGCGTGCCTACGCAGCGGTTGTAGACCATGTCGTTCAGGCCTTCCTTGCTGTGTACCGTCGCGCCGACCGGGCAGACCAGTTCGCACGGCGCGTTCTCGCACTGCATGCACGGCACGGGCTGGTGGAAGGTCTCCGGCGCGTCGAGGTCGCCCCGGTAGTAGCGGTCGATCCGGATCCAGTGCATCTCGCGGGCGTTGCCTACTTCTTCCTTGCCGACGACCGAGATGTTGTTCTCCGACTGGCAGGCGATGGTGCACGTGTTGCAGCCGTTGCACTTGTTCAGGTCGATGACCATGCCCCAGGCATTGGGTCCGTCGTAGGCGTGATCGTCGGGATAGAGATCGCGTTTGGGATCGGGTTCCTCCCACATCTCCTGGATCACGTGGGGGTCGTCCTTGAAGGTCTCGATATCGCTGACGCGGATCAGGTTGCGGTCGCGGGACATGCTGCCCAGTCCCTCGAGCTCCATGGCGTGATGGTCCTGCGTGCTGTAGATGTCGAAGGTGTCCCCGGTTCGGGTCACCTGCAGTCCACCGCCGAAATTCGGGCTGGAGGAAGGCCTGATGGAATAGGCGTCGAATCCCGTGTTCGTGCCCAGCTGGCCCGCGCGGCTGCGACCGTAGCCCAGATGCACCGTGACGGCGTCGTCCGGGTGGCCCGGCAGGATCCAGACGGGGGCGTTCACCGTGCGTTCCCGGTACGCCAGTTCGACCACGTCGGTATTTTCGACACCGAGCCGTTTCGCCATAGACGGGCCCATCAGCGCGGCGTTGTCCCAGGTCAGTTTGGTCAGCGGCTTGGGCAGTTCCTGCAGCCAGCCGTTGTTGGCGTAGAACCCGTCCCATACGGTCGGGTCCGCTTTGAATATCACTTCCGTGCCGTTTTCCGGTCCGGATGGTTCACCCAGGGCCGCGGCAATGTCGCCCACCGATACGGCCTTCGGCGCCAGGGCGGAACCGGCGATGAAACCGTCGTGCACCGTGATCTGCCAGAAGGTCTCGAAGGCCTGCGACCCGTTATATGCCTGCGTCTGCCAGTGCTCGCGGACGATGTCGTAGCTCTTCTTCATGGCGTTGCCGTCCAGCGCCGCCACGATTTCGTGGGCGCTCTTGCCGCGGTACAGGGGCGCTATGAGCGGCTGGACCACGGAGATTGTGCCGTCGTAGGACCGGGCGTCGCTCCAGGCTTCGAGGCCGTGGGCCATCGGAAGGTGCCAGTGGCACAAATCCGCCGTCTCGTCGTGATAGAGGCCGGCGTGCACGCGCATCCCGACGTTTTCCATGGCCGCCGCGAAATCGAGGTCCGCCGGCGTCGCGTAGACCGGGTTGGTTTCGATTACGACCAGGAGGTCTACCTCGCCCCTGCTCATGTCATCGACCAGTGTCGTGATCGATTCGGTCTGGTTGACGGGCGACGCTTCGATGGATTCGGTATAAGTGACCGTGTTGCCGGTATTGCCGAGTGCGTCGTTTATCGCGTGGACGAGGGCGTGCACGGCGGGCGGCTGGTGTTCGCCAGTGACCACGAGACAGGCGCCGGCGTGCGCGCGGAGATCATCTGCAACAGCGGATATCCACCGCGTCGTGTCCCCGTCGACTTCCGTGCCGGCCGATGCGGATACGCCCAGCCCCGCGGCGATCATCCGGGCAAGTCCTTCGATCTCGCCCGCGCGCCGGTTGAGGAGATGGTCGGCCTGGGACCCGGTCAGCGTCGGGGTGCTTTCGATTACGTACAGCCGGTTCATGTTGTCGGGGTCGTTCCCGTCCCGGCGGGAGGCGAAGTCCCGGGAATACCGCACGGCGCCAGGGCCGTGCGACATGAAATCGCCGTCCAGGGAAAGGATAACGTCCGCCTTCTCGATGTGCAATCGGCGGGAAAGTACTTCACCGAAGGCCAGGCGCGAACCTTCCCGGGCGTTGTCGAGGGTAACCGGATCGTACTGGTGCCACCGGGCGCCTGGGTACCGGGCAAGCAATCCCTCCAGCTGCCCGTGCAGGGTCGGCGAGGTGACGGTGCCGGTCAAAATGCGAATACCGCCGCCCTGGGTCTCGATCTGATTGGACAGGGTTTCGTTGAGTTCGTTCAGGTAGGCGTCATAGGTCGTGATCCGACCCCGCCCCATCACCGACTGGGAACGGTCCGGATCGTACATCGTCAGGATGGATGCCTGGGCGAAAACGTCCGTCGACCCAAGGCTGGCCGGATGTTCCGGGTTGCCCTCCACCTTGGTGGGCCGGCCCATGTGGCTTTCCGCCAGGATGCCGTTCGCCACGCCGTCATGGACGTAGGCCGAAGCGTAATACAGGGGCTTGCCCGGGACCACTTCTTCCGGAGGCAGCACGTAAGGGATGATCTTCTCGGAAGGCTGGCGGGTACAGGCGGCGGCGCCGGCGAGGGCGATCGATGCTCCCATCAGCTTCAGGAATTTCCTGCGGCTGACGGGATTGGCCTTGACCTCTTCGACGTGCTGGGGGAATTCCTTCTCCATGAACGACTGGAACTCTTCCGTGTCGGCCAGTTGATCCATGCTGCGCCAGTATTCGGGCGCGCCGTTCTTCCCCGCGTTCATTGCTTCCTTTTCCGTGATCTGCCGTTTCGAAGTGTTATTCATGGTCCGTTACCGTGGCCTCGTCCCTGCTCATCTATGGCAGATGGAACAGTCTTCCAACTGCTCCTTGTTGACCCGGTAGCCCCGGGTCAGTTGCGCGCCGAGTGCCATCTGGTCGGCCGGCGCCGAGTAATCGGGCTGGGATTCGAATTTGTAGACGTCCGCCCGTTCCCGTATGAAGGCATCGGTGTTGCGGTGGCACTCGAGACACCACATCATCTGCAGCGACTCTTCCTGCCACATCAGGGCCATCTCGTTGACGGCGCCGTGACAGGACTCGCAGCCGATACCCTTGTTTATATGAATACTATGATCGAAATACACGTAGTCCGGCAGGTCGTGCACCCGGGTCCATTCCAGGGATTCTCCGGTGGCGTAGCTCGTACGCACCGGTTCGAGCATGGGCGCATCGGTCCAGACCTGCGAGTGGCAGCTCATGCACGTCTTGGTCGCCGGCAGGCCGGCGAAAGCGCTCGTTTCGACCGACGTGTGGCAATACCGGCAGTCGATGCCGAGTTGATTGACGTGGTGCCGATGGCTGAAGGGAACGGGCTGGGGTCTTACCTGGTGCTGCCGGGTAACATAGGAAGTCGAACCGAGGTATAAGATCACACCTAATGTGGTTGCCAGAAGCAACGCCCCGCCAACTATACTCGCCTTGAGCCACGTATTCGCGGCGGGGGAGAAAATCTGCGGCATAAGAACTCGTTCTATCTCTTTCTGTTACGTTTCTCGACAAATGAACGGTATTCGACAAACAGTTGTACACGATATGCCACGTCGCTAATAAAGTCAATACAAATCCACAAAAAACCTGGTTTTTTAACGGCTAGTCAGTCGGCGGGGATTTACGACGATTCGTCGGCCTCCAGGTCGGCAATTCATTCTGCGGTTTCGCAATTTCCGGGGCGGTTTTTCAGGGGGCTGTCATTCCCCGGATCCTGGCACGGACCGATTGACATGAAGGGCAGGTAGGAATAGATTATATTCAGATGAAAGGGCCGATGATCTGAAGGCGTGCCTGGAAGCGTTATCCATACAAGGAGCGGTACATGAACGAACAGCAACCTTCCGAAAAAAGCATGCGGCGCATGGAGAAATACTGCGAGAAGTACTGGGAGAAAACCGGCACCTCGCCCCATCCGAACGCTGAAGTGAAGGATTCCGTGGTCAAGGGGCTCGCCGCCCACGTGGACGAACTTGGACGGCCCCTGTGCCCGTGCAATTTCTATCCCGACAAGAAGGCCGAACTGGAACGCAGCCGCGAATGGGTCTGCGCGTGCGACGAGATGAAGATCTGGAAGTACTGTCACTGTCTGCTGTTCGTGACACCCGAGGGACTGCCGATCACGGAGTATCTTCCTGAGGACCACGAGGGCCGGCAGATGTATGGTATGGTCGAGGACCCCACCCCGGACAAGGGCCGGGAGTTGCGGCACCGGGCGCCGGAGTGACCGGTAACGGTATTCGGACCGCTGCGTACCGCGGATTGCCCAGACGACACAGACGACACGGACCACTCAGACCACTCAGACCACCAGGTTCCGGGGACGGCCTTCGAGAAATGCGATGACGTTGTCCACCGCGCCTTCGTTGAGCAGTTCGACCCCTTCGGGCGTCATGTCCGCGCAGTGCGGGGTGAGCACGACCTGCTCCATACCGAGCAGGGGATGATCCGCGGGGATCGGTTCCGTTTCATATACATCCAGGGCTGCGCCGCCGAGATGACCCGAGCTCAGCGCTTCCACCAGCGCGTCCGTATCCACCAGGCCCCCCCGGCCGCAGTTGATCAGCATCGCGCCCGGTTTCATGCTTCCCAGCGATTCACTGTCGATCATGTGCCTGCTGTCCTCCGTAAGCCTGACATGCAGCGACACCACGTCCGACCTGCTCAGCAGTTCGTCGAGTTCCACGTAGGCCGCCCCGATCTCCCTGGCCCTTTCGTCCGACGGGTTGTACGTCCAGGCGATCACGTCCATTCCCACGCTGCCCGCAAGCTTCGCCATCTCCGATCCGATTGGACCCGTTCCGATGACCCCGAGCGTCTTCCCCCTTAGGTAGTAGGCGTCCAGCCGCGGCCACTGGCCGGCTTTCATGGCGCCCGTGAAGTACGCCGCTCTCTTAGCGAGGGCGAACATAAGGCCGAAGGTATGTTCCGCCACGACCGGCGCCGTCCGTCCCGGCTGGTTGGATATGGCGATGCCGCATTCCCGCGCCGCTACAA
>JAPOOT010000157.1 GCA_026713285.1 Gemmatimonadota bacterium
GGCCTCCTGGAAGATCGGACGGTACCGTTCCCGGAAGCCTACCGTGCTGATGACGCCTCCCTTCCGCACGGCCGCGTCGATCCGCTTCGCCAGGGCCATTTCCAGGGCCTGGGGCTTCTCGCTGAAGAGTTGTATGCCTCGTTCGGCAGCCGCGATCTCCACGTCGGTGCGGGCGAAGGCCGGGACGATGGACCACAATGCGTCGGGCTGTTCGGTTTCGAGCATTTCGTGGGCGTCCGAATATGTACGGGCGACCCCGAACTGCGCAGCCGCTTCACTGAGCGCGTCTTCGTTGATGTCGCACAGCGCCGCGATTTCGACGCCGTCGATCCGGCTCAGGTTGGGCAGGTGCGTGGCCTGGGCAAACCTGCCGGTTCCATAAACGGCAACGCGGACGGGTCGGTCAGTCATGGATGTTCTCCTGATCTTCTTCACGCAGGCGTGTTCCGGCGTGGTGCGACCGATGCGGTCCGGCCGGTGCGGTCCGGCCGGTGCGGCTATTGCTATTCCTTAATACTGATCTCTATCGATCGCCGGACTATACGGACGGCATTTCCACGCTTAATTCGGCCGCGGTTTCCGATATCGAGTCCCAGGTCTTTTCCGGAATGTAAATCCCTTCGGCCAGCCGCTTCCGCCTGGTGACTTCTTCGATCTCCCCCGGGGCGTACACCTTCTCGAATCCCGGCAGGGGTTTCGCCGAACCCACGTAGGCCACGTGGGCTTCGATTTCTGCGGTGTATTCGTCCAGGTCCATGAAGGCGCCTATGTCCATCGCGGCGATCAGGATCCCGCCGCCGCCCTTGCCACCCGTACACCCGGCCCTGGACAGGGGACCGATGATCATCTCGATCATCATGGCCAGGCCGTGCCCCTTGTGGCCGAACTGCAGGCCGCCCAGGGGCAGCACGGCCACCTGGTCCGGTTCGGCGTGATACCGGCTCCCGTCGTTCACGTAGCGGCCCTGCTGGTCGATCAGCCAGCCATCCGGCATCGGCTCGCCGCGTTCGATCTTCTGTTCCACCTTGCCGCCCGCGACCACGCTGAGCGTCATGTCCAGCATGAGCGGCGGCCCCTTCTCCCGGGGCACGGCGAAGGCGATGGGCTCGGGACGGAGGCGCCGGTCGGCGCTGCCAAAGGGCGCCACGAATTCGCCGCCGCCGTTCAACCCGACCATGCCGATCATGCCGTGGTCGGCGATCCGCGGAGGGAAGTCCCCCAGCCGGCCGATATGGGAGACGTTCCGCAGGGCGACCAGGCCGATCGCGGAGTTCCGCGCCTTTTCCACCGCGATGGAGAGCGCTTTCGTAACCGCCACGATGCCGTTTGCGCCGTTCCCGTCGACTTGCGCGAAGCCGGGTCGGTCTACGATCACGGAATGGTCTTCCCACGGCTTGTAATCCGACTGCAGGGACGGGACGTAACGCGGCATGAACCACACGCCGTGGGAATCGTGCCCAAGCAGATTGCTGGTCGTCAGGTGATCGGCGAGAATATGCGCGTCGTCTTCTGGGATGCCGGTCGCCTCGAAGATCGACCGGCTCAGGCTGTTCAGCTTGTCGTAGGGCACTACGGGCATGGCCAACTCCTCTGGAATCTGTAGTTTGCAAACGCTGGGCATGGGCGTCGAGCCGGATCTCGCGGACCAGGAGGATCGAGCGCGAACCGCGCCGGATCATACGGACCAGGAGGATCGAGCGAGGACCGCACCGGATCTCGTGGACCAGGCGGACCAGGAGAATCGAGCGAGGATCGAGCCGGGTCTGCAGGACCAGATGAGTAAAATATCACATCGCGGGTCAATGACAATCAGAATTGCGAATGACCTTGACTAGCCATAACGACATGAATATATTGGCACAATGAACCATAATGGCACTGCCAAAATGGCCATACCGGCGACACATGACAGCATGACATGATCTGAGCGGACCGGATATACCCGCGTAGAGTTCCGTTGTATTGATAAATTAACGATAGCAATTACAATATCTTAAGTATGTATTCGAATGATGCTCGGAATGAAGCAGGTCGATGTTGGCACGGAAATTGCACCATTGTACGGAAGGAATACGGACGCTAGCATCGTCAACAATCGTGCTGATGAAGATCAGCGTACTTTATCACAATGGAAAGGAGCAGTAAGCGATGAACGTACAACCTTTGGGCGACCGCGTCCTGGTCAAGCGCCTCGAGGAAGAAGAGGTACAGCGCGGCGGTATCATCATCCCCGATACGGCGAAGGAAAAGCCGCAGCAGGGCGAGGTCGTGGCGGCCGGTCCGGGACGCGTCGGCGACAACGGCGACCGCGTGGCACTGGAAGTCAAGGTCGGGGACAAGATCCTCTTTGGCAAATACTCCGGCACGGAAGTCAAGCTGGATGACGATGAGTATCTCATGATGCGCGAGGAAGACATCCTGGGTATCGTGTCGTAGAGAATCACGTGTTGAACCGCGGCAGCGATTGGGCTTGCGGATGAACCAGAGCATATGCATGGAGGGTTGAACTCGTGGCAAAGCAGTTGAAATTCAGGGATGAAGCGCGCCGGTCCGTACTGCGCGGTGTCGAGACCCTGGCCAGGGCGGTGAAGGTCACCCTGGGTCCCAAGGGCCGGAACGTGGTGCTCGACAAGAAGTTCGGTTCGCCGACCGTCACGAAGGACGGCGTGTCGGTAGCCAAGGAAATCGAACTGGAAGACCCCTACGAAAACATGGGGGCCCAGATGGTCAAGGAAGTGGCTTCCAAGACCAGCGACATCGCCGGCGACGGAACCACGACGGCCACGGTGCTGGCCGAGGCCATTTACCGCGAAGGATTGAAGAACGTGACTGCCGGTCACAATCCCATGGCCCTGAAGCGCGGCATCGAGAAGGCCGTGGCGGCGGTGGTGGGTGAGATCGAGGGCATCAGCCAGCCGACGGCCGGCAAGACCGAGATCGCCCAGGTCGCGACCATTTCTGCCAATAACGACGCAGAGATCGGCGACCTGATCGCCAACGCCATGGAAAAGGTGGGCAAGGACGGGGTCATTACGGTCGAGGAAGCCAAGAGCATGGACACCATGCTGGACGTGGTCGAAGGCATGCAGTTCGACAAGGGCTACATCTCTCCGTATTTCGTCACCGATTCCGAACGCATGGAATGCAGCATGGACGATCCTTACATCCTGATCCACGAGAAGAAGATCAGCGTGATGAAGGATCTCCTGCCCATACTCGAGAAGGTCGTGCAACAGGGCAAATCCATGCTGATCATCGCCGAGGACGTGGAAGGCGAGGCCCTGGCCACGCTGGTGGTCAACAAGCTGCGCGGCACCATGCGCATCTCGGCCGTCAAAGCGCCGGGATTCGGCGATCGCCGCAAGGCCATGCTCGAGGACATCGCGATCCTGACCGGCGGCCGGGTAATCACCGAGGACATCGGCATCAAGCTGGAGAACGTGACCTTCGAGGATCTCGGTCAGGCCAAGCGCGTGGTCATCGACAAGGACGAGACAACGGTCATCGAGGGTGCGGGCGATCAGTCCGAGATCGAAGGCCGTATCGCCCAGATCCGCCGTCAGATCGATGAAACGACGTCCGACTACGATCGCGAGAAGCTGCAGGAACGCCTGGCCAAGCTGGCGGGCGGCGTGGCCGTAATCAACGTCGGCGCGGCGACCGAAACGGAGATGAAGGAAAAGAAGGCCCGCGTGGAAGACGCGCTCCACGCGACCCGTGCGGCCGTAGAGGAAGGCATCGTGCCCGGCGGCGGCGTGGTATACCTCAGGGGAAGCGGCGCGCTGGACGGTCTGCAGGTCAATGGCGACGAGTCCACCGGAGTGGCCATCTTGCGACGCGCCCTCGAAGAGCCGCTGCGCCATATCGCGGCCAATGCCGGTGCGGAGGGTTCGGTCATCATCGAGCACGTCAAGCAACATGAAGGCAACGTGGGTTACAACGCCAATACGGGCGACTACGAAGATCTCATGTCGGCCGGCGTGATCGACCCGGCGAAGGTTACGCGCATCGCGTTGCAGAACGCTTCCAGCATCGCGTCCCTTCTGCTGACGACCGAAACGCTGGTCACCGACATCCCGGAGAAGGAGCCACCTCCCGCGCCAGGCGGTTACGGCGGTGGTGGCATGGGCGGCATGGGCGGCATGATGTAGTGCCTGACGGGCAGTCCAAATGCATGAAGACCGGCGCCGGCTGTTCAAGTCGGCGCCGGTTTTGTTAGGAAGGAATACATGCCTACCTACCAGTATCGCTGCAACGAATGCGATTACGAGTTTTCCGAGTTCCAGTCGATTACCGCAGATCCTCTTTCGACGTGCCCGGAATGCGGCGGCGCCGTGCAGCGCCTTATCAGCGGCGGTGCGGGTTTCCTGTTCAAGGGCGACGGATTCTACATCACGGATTACCGCAGCGAGAACTACAAGAAGGCCGAAAAAGCCGACAAGGAATCCTCGTCGGGCAAATCCGACGCGTCCAAGTCCGACGGGTCCGGATCCTCAGACGCTTCAGGTACCGGCAAAGAGTCGAAATCCAGCGCCTCTTCCAAGGTCGATTCGTCTTCGGGTTCGTCCGAGTCCAACTGAAGGATCAACATGACCACGGAAAACGTGAAATCACCGGATGACATCAAGGCCATCCACGACCGTATATACGAGCAGAGCGTCTTCGTCGACCGGCTGATCTCGGAAATCGGCAAGGTGATCGTCGGTCAGCATTACATGGTCGAGCGCCTCCTGATCGGCCTGCTGACCAATGGGCACATTCTGCTCGAAGGCGTGCCGGGACTGGCCAAGACCCTGGCCGTCAAGACCCTGGCGTCGACGGTCGCGGCGCGGTTCCACCGCATTCAGTTCACGCCCGACCTGCTCCCCGCCGATCTGACGGGCACCATGATCTACGAAGCGGGCAGCGGCGAGTTCATCGCCAAGAAGGGACCGATCTTCGCCCACCTCATCCTCGCGGACGAAATCAACCGCGCGCCGGCGAAAGTGCAGAGCGCCCTCCTGGAGGCCATGCAGGAGCACCAAGTCACCATAGGCGACGAGACTTTTCCGCTCGAGGACCCCTTCCTGGTGCTCGCCACGCAGAATCCCATCGAGCAGGAAGGCACCTACCCCCTTCCGGAGGCCCAGGTCGACCGGTTCATGCTCAAGCTGACCACGACCTATCCCCGCAAGGAAGAGGAACTCGAGATTCTGAACCGCATGACGGCCGGCGAGTCGGTTGAAGTGGAACAGGTCGTGTCGCTGGAGGATATCGTCCGTGCGAGATCGATCATCAACCAGGTCTACATGGACGAGAAGATCAAGCAATACATCGTCGACCTCGTCTTCGCGACCCGCAACCCGGAGGACTACGGCGAGCTCGCCGACATCCGAGACCTGGTGGAGTACGGCGCCTCGCCCCGTGCGACGATCTACCTGGCGACGGCCGCGCGCGCGCACGCCTTCCTGCGCCGCAGAGGCTATGTCACCCCGGAGGACGTAAAGTCGATCGGAATGGACGTGTTGCGCCACCGCGTCATCGTCACCTACGAGGCGGAGGCGGAAGACATGACCGCGGAACAAATCCTTCAGCGCGTGTTCGACTGTGTAGAGATCCCTTGATACCCAGGCAGATTATCCAGAAAATCCGGCAGATCGAGATCCGGACCAAGCATCTTGTGAACGACGTGTTCAGTGGAGAGTACCACAGCGTCTTCAAGGGCCGCGGCATGGAATTCGCCGAGGTGCGCGAATACGAGCCGGGCGACGAGATCCGATCGATCGACTGGAACGTCACCGCCCGGCTGGGACGTCCCTATGTCAAGCGGTTCATCGAGGAAAGGGAACTGACGGTCATTCTCATGGCCGACGTCAGTGCATCGGGTCATTTCGGCACGGCGAGCCAGATGAAGAGCGAGATCACCGCGGAAATCTGCGCGCTGCTTGCTTTCGCGGCGATCCAGAACAATGACCGCGTCGGCCTCCTCATGTTCACCGATCAGATTGAGAAGTTCATCCCGCCGAAGAAGGGCCGGACCCATATTCTGCGGGTCATCCGGGAAGTGCTGTACACCCGGCCCGATCACACCGGCACCGACATCACGCAGGCGCTCGATTACCTGAACCGGTTGCTGACGCGCAGGAGCATAGTCTTCATCATATCGGATTTTCTCGATTCGGACTATGCCAAGCCGCTGCGGGTGGCGAGCAAACGGCACGACGTGGTCGCCGTAACGATCACGGACCCGAGGGAACTCAATCTGCCCGGCATCGGCCTGATCGAACTGGAGGACGCGGAATCGGGAGAGGAAGCGCTCATCGACACCACCGACGCCGCATGGCGCAAGCAGTATGCCGAGTACAACGAGGCCATTCGTGAAGACCGCGACCGGCAATTCAGGGTGACCGGCGTGGACGCAATCCATATCCGTACGGACGAGCCTTACATCGATCCGCTGATGCAGTTCTTCAAGCTGCGCGAACGCAAAATCGCGCGGTGAATCGAAAACGGCGCGCCGGACCGGTCCGCGGGATCGGGTCGAAAGGCAACAAAGGCTTGCATTTCATCACTTTGTGCGGTAAATTAGGTTACTTTGAAAACCGCTGTCCGTTTCGTGCGAAGCTTGCGGGAAAGGCACTGGGAGCCTGACGTGATAGAAGTAAGGAATCTGACCAAGAAATACGGTAATTTCACCGCGGTCCGGGACGTGAGTTTCCAGGTCGAAAAGGGCGAGATTCTCGGATTCCTCGGGCCGAATGCCGCGGGCAAGACCACTACCATGCGGGTGCTGACCTGCTTCATGCCCGCGACGGCCGGTACCGCCCGGGTGGCAGGGTTCGACACGTTCAACCAATCCCTCGAGGTGCGCCGCAGGGTGGGATACCTCCCGGAGAACGTACCCCTTTACCTGGACATGCGGGTCCGTCCCTATTTGAATTTCATCGCCCGGATCAAGGATATCCCTTCCCGCGATCGAAAAAAGGCCGTCAACCGCGTAATCGAGCTGGCTGCGCTGGAAGATGTCGAAAACCGGATCGTCGGGCACTGTTCCAAGGGTTTCCGCCAGCGCGTGGGACTTGCCCAGGCGCTGATACACGACCCCGACGTCCTGATCCTGGACGAGCCGACCAACGGTTTGGACCCGAAGCAGATCAACGAGGTCCGCGAGGTGATCAGGAGCTTGTCCGGGGACCATACCATCATTCTCAGCAGTCATATTCTGCCCGAGGTGAGCAAGACCTGCGAGCGAGTGCTCATCATCGACCGGGGACGGATCGTGGCCGGGGACACGCCGGCCAACCTGGACGCGCGGCTGCGGGGTTCGCAATCCATCTCGGTACAGATCCGCGGTCCGGTCAAGGAAGTGATGGACCTGCTGAAGAAGAAAGATGGCGTGGTGGACGTGAAGACCAGGTCTTCACTCGGCGAAAGCCTCTGGCAATATGACATCGACATCATTCCCGGCAGGGATCTCCGTTCCGAGCTGGCATCGTCGGTGGTCGAAAACAACTGGGATCTCCTGGAACTCACCACGGCCGGCATGAGCCTGGAAGAGATCTTCCTCGAGCTGACGACCCAGGAAGAGGAGGTTGCCTGACGATGCAGGGATTACTGGCCATCTGGGAACGTGAATTGAAGGCCTATTTCATTTCACCGATCTTCTACGCCCTTACGACCGTTTTCATCTTTATCGTAAGTTTCATGTTCTACCAGCAGTTAGGGTATTACACCCAGTATTTCATGCAGGCCGCGCAGTACCCGACGTTGATGGAGCGGATCAACATCAACGAGATGATCATGCGCCCGCTGTTCAATACCATGAGTTTCGTGGCCGTGCTGACGCTCATGCCCATGCTCACCATGCGGGTCTTTTCCGAGGAAAAGAAATCCGGTACGATCGAGCTGCTGCTGACTTCGCCGGTCCGGGACTGGCACGTGATCCTGGGCAAGTTCCTTGCGGCCTATACCCTGTACACGGCCATGATCGGGCTGACGATGATCTATCCGCTGGTGCTCCAGGCGTACGGCGATCCCGACTGGGGTCCCATATTGGCCGGCTACCTGGGTCTTCTGCTCCTCGGGGGCGGCGTGATCACCATCGGACTGTTCGCCTCGTCGCTGACGGAGAACCAGATCGTGGCCGCCGTGATCTGCTTCGGCGCCGCGCTCATACTCTGGATGATGGACGTAGCCGCGGAATCGATGACCGGTACTTTGGGGGAAATCGTCGGCTACCTGTCCGTGCTGAGGCACTACAATACCTTTGAAAAAGGGATCATCGACTCGACGGACTGCCTGTTTTTCCTCAGTTTCATTTTCCTGGGCCTGTTCATCACGGTCCGGTCGGTGGAATCGACGCGGTGGCGAGGATAACGCGTGTCCCGAATGGACGACATGGCCCGCGCCTTCGATAGCGCACACCTGGCCAGGGGAGAAACCCGTACATGAAAAGTCTCGTTTCGTCCGCCGGTTACCTGGGTCTTATACTGGTCCTGGTCAGCGGGTACCTTTACGTCTCGGATGCGACGACGCAGCGCACGGCGTTGATCGTCCTGCTGGCAGGCCTGGCACTCGGATCGGCCTGGATGGTCTTCGAATGGGAAAAGGTATGGAACCTGCTCGGACGTCGTACGACAAGATACGGCGCCAACACCGCCGTACTGGTACTGCTGGTAAT
Organism: Gemmatimonadota bacterium; assembly: GCA_026713285.1. Lineage (GTDB taxonomy): Bacteria > JAAXHH01 > JAAXHH01 > JAAXHH01 > JAAXHH01 > JAAXHH01. Next base: position 8,660 of record JAPOOT010000157.1, read on the forward strand.
CGGTATCCTGGCGTTCGCGAACATGATCGGCTCGCGATACACCCAGCGGTATGACGCGACGGCCAACAAGCGCTTCAGCCTTGCCGACTTGTCCGTCAGCGTATTGAGCGAACTGGAACAGGAAGTTCACATCGTGGGGTTTTTCAGATCCAGCGGGCCCGATGCCACGAATCGGCATCTGCTCGACGACATGCTGAATCAGTTTCAGTACCACTCGGATCACATCACGTACGAATTCATAGACCCCGATCTCGATCCGAGCATAGCGCGCCAGTACAACATCTCCTCCTACGGAACGGTCGTGTTCGAAAGCGAAGGCAAGACCGAGCACATCAACCGTTATCTCGAAGAAAACGTGACCAACGCGCTGGTCAAGGTCACGCGCGAAGGCCAGAAGACCGTTTACTTCCTGGAAGGCCACGGCGAACATAACGTCAACCTGACCGACCAGGCCGGCTACAACAGGATTATGCAGTTGCTCGAGAACCAGAGTTACAGCGTCAGGAGCTTTTCGCTGCTCAGTGAGGTGGAGGTGCCGGCGGACTGTAACGTGCTGGTGGTGGCCGGTCCCCGTACCAACCTGGTGGGAAACGAGCAGGAAGCCATTCGCAACTACCTGGACCGCGGCGGCCGCGCCCTGTTTCTGATCAACCCCGACTATCCCGAGGAAAGCGCCGATCTGTCTGCCCTGCTCGCCCACTGGAAGGTGCGGATCGGCGACAACGTCGTGATCGACGAAAGCGCCGTGGGCAGGTTGCCCGGCATGAACGAGTAC
>JAPOOT010000453.1 GCA_026713285.1 Gemmatimonadota bacterium
GCGGTTCCAGGGCGACCGTCAACGCGGGAACCACCTTCAGTTCGCGTCGGATCTCACCGAAGGCCCGGTCGGCATAGCGGTACTGGGCAGGTTGGCGGATTTCGATCTCTACGCCGTCCACGAGCACATTTGCCCGTCCGGCCACGGGCTGCGGACGCCAGGGGAGCCCGATCAACGCCGTGTCGTCAACCACGACCCGCCGGTCGTTCAGGGAGCGGCGATGCCAGTAGGGCCGGGTGAGACGGGCGCCGGGAGGAACGAAAACCCGCCAATCTCCCTTCAGGCTTTCATTGTAGCCGATGTCCGTCCCCGGTTCGGCCGAAACAGGACCGGATTCCGTGGTCCAACCATCCGGGACGTCCAGTCCGATGCGGGTGACCCGGACGGGCTTCACGCTGCGGTTCAGCAACGCCAGGCTCACTCCGAGCGTATCGCCCGGAACCACCCGGTCGTCGCCGGTCAGCACTTCGAAGGCCAAGCCGAGGGCAAGGACCGCGACATCGGAGAAGTCCTGTTCCTTCCGGTCGAGAAGAAACAGCAGGTCGTCGAGCACGGCGGCCGGCGGAGCGCTTTCAACAAGATCTTCCCGAAGCGCCCGGATGGTCCGAAGGCCTTCCAGCACGGGATCCAGCAGGACGAGCGGATCCAGCGGACGGTACGCGTCCACGGCCTCGCGGGCCAGCGCGTCCAGACGATCGAGCCGACCGGTGAATCCAGGAACCTTTCCGGCATCCGGACCGGCCATGGCATAGAGCCTCATGAACGTAGTGTCCAGGCCGTCGAACAGGTGGGCGTCTCCGTCCGCATCCGCCATGCCCGCGCGCGCCACCAGCTTGATCATGGTGGTGGCCGGGCCCTTGGGCTGCAGGGTCCCCATGTCCTGGGAGCGGTGCATGCTGCGGCCCGCCAGGCCGAGTTCGCGGTACGACCGATCCAGCACGGGGCTGTAGGTTCCCACGTCGACCACGAGGGAATCGATGCTGTCGAAGGACGCCCGGGTGTTGTTGATGTACAGCTTTCGGGCCTGCCAGGGACGCAATCCTTCCAGCAGTTGTTCCGGGAATCGATTCGGGTCGGCCGCGGCGTGAAATGCTTCCCGCGTGATTCTCCCCGATGCCTGGTGATGGCCGTGGCCGTCGCGGGGCGAATCGGCGAAGACGGATACGATCACGTCAGGACGAAAACGGCGTATGACGCGCACCACGTCCGACAGGAGCATTTCATCCCCGTTCCAGTAGTCCAGGGTTTCCTCGGCGGACTTTGAGAACCCGAAATCGTATGCCCGGGTGAAAAACTGCTCCGCCCCGTCGAAACGGCGAGCGCTCAACAGTTCTTCCGTCCGGATCACGCCGATGGCGTCGTACAGTTCGGGTCCGATCAGGTTCTGGCCACCTTCACCGCGATTGAGCGAAAGGTAGGCGGTCCGGGCATGCAGCCCGCGGCTGACATAGGCGACCAGGGCGCTGTTCTCGTCATCGGGGTGGGCGCCGGTGTGCAGCATGCTGGCGACGACCGGAAGGCGGAGGACCGCCTGCGCCAGCGTGGCCGTTCCCTTGCCGTCGGGCACGGGCCGGATGGGTCC
>JAPOOT010000340.1 GCA_026713285.1 Gemmatimonadota bacterium
CAGGGGCCTTTCTTTTTCGGTTGAAAGAGGTAGCAGATATCTGCTTGGACACCCTCTTAATATATTGAAAAAAAAGGCCTTACGCCAGTAAATACTTCCCTCGAAAAGGTGATAAACCCCCTCTTTTTTGACGAATCAAGGTTAAGCCGGTTGTAATTTAACATTAACAGCGCAAGCGAGTCGACTATGGCCTGGTTTGAAAGAAGACAGCGGGGACTAAACCCGCAGAAGCGCAAGGAAATCCCGAAGGGGTTATGGGTAAAGTGCGACAAGTGCGACGCCATGCTGTACAAGGCGGAGCTCGAACGGGACTTCAACGTGTGTACCCAGTGCGGGTTTCATTTCAAGATCGGCCATCAGGCGTATATCTCCCTGATCATGGACACGGACACCTTCGAGGAAACCGACACGGATCTGCGCACCGTCGATCCGCTTGAGTTCAAGGAGAAAGAGAACTACCCGGACTACATGAAGCGGTACCAGAAAAGGACGGGCATGAGGGAGGCCGTGGTGTCCGGCACCGGCCGCATCGACGGAAGGCTCGTATCCCTGTCCATCCACGACGGTTCCTTCCTGGCCGGGAGCATGGGGTCCGTGGTCGGCGAGAAAGTGACGCGATCCATCAGAAGGTCGCTCGACCTGGAGATACCGCTGCTTGTGGTCGCCACTTCGGGGGGAGCCCGCATGCAGGAAGGCATCCTCTCCCTCATGCAGATGGCGAAGACTTCCCTCTGGCTGAACCGCCTGTCGGAAGAGAAGATCCCTTTTGTCGTCGTGATTACGAATCCGACCATGGCCGGCGTGATGGCGAGTTATGCATCGCTGGGAGACTTCACCCTGGCAGAGCCGGGCGCGATGATGGGCTTCGCCGGAGGAAGGGTGATCGAACAGACCATAGGGTCGAGTCTGCCGGAAGGATTCCAGACCGCCGAGTTTTTCCTGACCAAAGGTTTTGTGGACCAGGTCGTGCCCAGGACCAGGTTGCGGGAGAAGCTGGTCACGATTCTGGGTTTTTTCCCGGATCGGGAGAAGAAGGAAGCACAGGCAAAAGAAGCGCCTTGATGCGCCTGCCGCCAGGCAGGATGGCCCTGCCCTGTCGCCCTGTCCTGAGCGGTACGAGTGGTACCGTCCCTGGACCCGTGCGCCTCAGGCGGCTCGCGGGCGCTACGATTCCAGCATGAGCTTGTTAAGCGAATCTTCGGGGACGACCGGGTAGTCTCCGCTGAAGCAGGCCGTACAATACCCAGTCCCTGACTTGCCGTATTCCTTTGCGATTTTAACCATGCCCTCGATAGACAGGTAACCCAGGCTGTCCGCGCCCAGGTATGTGCGGATCTCATCCACCCGGGTCTGCGAAGCGATGAGCTCGCCCCGGCTCTGCATGTCGATCCCGTAATAGCACGGGTGGCGGATGGGAGGACTGCTGATCCGCACGTGTACCTCGGAGGCGCCCGCGCTGCGGATGAGTCTTACCAGCTGATTGAGCGTCGTGCCCCGCACGATGGAATCGTCCACGAGGACCACCCGCCGGTTTCGCAACACGCCCTGGACCGGGTTGTACTTCAGTCTCACCGTGAACTCCCGCATGGACTGGTCCGGGTCGATAAATGACCTACCCACGTAGTGATTCCTGATCAGGCCGATTTCGAACCGGATTCCCGAATGCTCTGAGTAGCCCAATGCGGCTGTCGTGGCGGAATCGGGCACGGCGATGACGATATCGGCGTTCACGGGGTGCTCCTCCGCCAGCCGGCGGCCGAAACGCCGGCGGAACTTGTCGCTGTTTTCCCCGAAAACCTTGCTGTCGGGCCGGGCGAAATAAATGTATTCGAAGATGCAGGAGGCAGGTTCCGCGCGATCGAAGGGAAAGTAGGACTGGATTCCGTTCTCGTCGATGACGACCATTTCCCCCGGGTTCACTTCCCTGACGTACTCCGCGTTCATGATGTCGAAGGCGCAGGTTTCCGAAGCGAGCACGTGGGCATCCCCGATGCGTCCCAGGCATAGCGGGCGGAATCCTCGGGGATCCCGAACGCCGATGAGCTGCGTCCCGGACAGGAATACGATGGAATAGGCGCCTTCGACGTGGCGTAAGGCGTCGGAGATCATGGAGGGAAGGTCTGGCTCGTTGGACCGGGCGATGAGATGCAGGACGATCTCGCTGTCGGACGAGGTGCGGAATATGGATCCGGTCTCTTCCATTGACAGGCGGAGCGCGCCGGTATTGGTGAAATTGCCGTTGTGGGCGGTGGCCAACTGTCCGCGCTTGAAGTTGACCATGAAGGGCTGCGCGTTGTCGACGTTGGATGTGCCGGTGGTGGAATACCGGTTGTGGCCGATGGCGATATGGCCTTCGAGATCGGCCACGCGATCGCCGTGCTCATAGGCTTCGCTGACCAGTCCCATGGCGCGGTGGGACTCGATATGGTCGCCGTCGGAGACGGCCATGCCGGAGCTTTCCTGGCCGCGGTGCTGCAGGGCGTACAGGCCCAGGAAGGTCAGCCTGGCGGCGGCCGGGTCGCCATAAATGCCGAAGACACCGCACTCCTCGCGAATTTCGTCGTCTTCCCACATTGGCTCGCCCCGGTTGTGTTTTCAAGAAACCCACCGACATTATACGCGCCGGCCGCCACTATGTCCACCGCAATTTCACAGAATCGTCGTACTTTGTAACCGGGCCATTTTCGTTGACACCGCGGGTAGCGAAACCTACATTGCACGTGGTTGAAATCCACTGAGCAGACCCACTTTTTCAAGGAGAATCAGTCTGTGGAACGAACGCTTGTGCTCATCAAGCCGGATGCCGTGCAGCGCGGGATGATCGGCCTCGTCACCGGCCGTTTCGAAAGCAAGGGGCTCAAGGTCGCCGGTCTCAAGATGATGCAGCTGACCGATGGGTTACTGAACGAGCACTACGGGCACCTGTCCGACAAGCCCTTTTTCCCCCGAATCAAGTCCTTCATGCAGGAAACGCCGGTAGTGGCAATGTGTCTTGAAGGCGTCGATGCCGTGGACGTCGTACGGGGCCTTTGCGGCGTGACGAACGCGCGGCAAGCCTCCCCGGGCACGATCAGAGGCGATTTCGGCATGAGCGTGCAGTGCAACCTGGTACACGCTTCCGATTCCCTGGAGACGGCGCGGGCCGAAGTGCCCCGTTTCTTTTCCGACGCCGAGCTGTTCACCTACGCGAAGGCGGATGACCCCGTCGTCTACGCCGACGATGAGCGGTAGTCGTCCCCACCCCGGTCAGGCATGGACATTCTCACCGGTACCATCGAACGCATCACCTACCAGAGCGAGGAGACCGGCTACACGGTCGCGCGAATGCGCGCCGAAACGGACGCCTGTCGGACCACCGAGAACCTTGCCCGCGCATCCACGCGGGACGGACTGCTGACCATAACGGGCGAACTTGCGAAAATGGCGCCCGGCGAACGCGTCGAAGTCTCCGGATACTGGGTAACCCACAAGCAGTACGGCAAGCAGTTCAGGATCGTAGATTCCAAGACGATCCAGCCCACTTCCGCGGACGGCATACGGAAGTACCTGGGTTCGGGGCTCATCAAGGGACTGGGGCCGGCCAAGGCCGCGATGATCGTCGATCACTTCGGCGAAGACACCCTTGCGGTCATCGAAAAGGCGCCGAACCGGCTGTCCGAAGTCAAGGGCATCGCGCGGAAGACCATCGCCGTAATCAGATCGGGCTGGGAGGAACAGAAGCACATCCAGGAGGTCATGCAGTTTCTGATCGGTCATAACGTCAGCATGGCCTACGCGGTGAAAATCTACAAGACCTACGGCAACGAGGCCATCAGGCAGGTCACGGAGAATCCTTACCGCCTGTCCACGGACATCTGGGGCATCGGTTTCAAGACCGCCGACAAGATCGCCATGAACCTGGGAGTCGATCCCGGAGACCCTGCCCGGGTCCAGGCCGGCATCCGGTATGTCCTGGAGACCCAGGCCGATGACGGTCACGTCTACGTGCCCTTCGAAGCGCTCGTGGAGGAGTGCATCGGCTTTCTGGACGTGGATCCCGCCGCCATTCCAATCGGTCTTGAAGCCTTGGTCAAGGCCGAGGTCGTCCTTCGCGATGACGACCGGGTTTATCTCCAGCCCCTCTATTACGCGGAGCAGGGGATAGCCCGGAATATCGCGCGCCTGGCCGACCATCGGCGCACCCCGCCGTCCACCGGACGAATCGACAAACACATCGAGCATATAGAAAAAGAACGGGGCATCGTCTTCAACGGGGAACAGCGCGAGGCGATCCACACTTCGGCTTCACAGAGCGTCCTGGCAATAACCGGAGGGCCCGGAACCGGCAAGACCACCTGCGTGCAGGGCATTGTCTATCTGTTCACGCGCGTGGGCGGAAAAGTATTGCTCGCAGCGCCGACCGGCCGGGCCGCAAAGCGGCTGTCCGAAGTGACCGGCGCCGAAGCGAAGACCATCCACCGGCTGCTCGAGTTCAACCCGGGCATCATGGAATTCGGCCGCGACCAGGATAACCGGCTGGAAGCCGACCTGGTCATCCTGGACGAGTCTTCCATGGTGGATACGGTCCTGATGAACGCCCTGCTTCGGGCCGTGAAGACCTCCGCCCGCTTCATCATGGTCGGCGACGTCGACCAGTTGCCTTCCGTGGGCGCGGGCAACGTCCTCCGGGATATGATCGACGCCGGCCATGTACCGGTGGTCCGGCTGACCGAGATCTTTCGCCAGGCCCTGGAAAGCAGCATCGTGATGAATGCGCACCGGGTGAACCGGGGCGAAATGCCGGACACGAAGAACAGGAACGAGGGCGATTTCTTTTTCATCAACGAGCCAGACCCGTCGGCCGGCGCGGATCGGATCGCCGAACTGTGTACGGATCGCCTGCCCCGAAGCTACGGACTCGATCCCTTCAACGATATCCAGGTGATCACCCCCATGTACCGCGGGGATATCGGCGTGGATCAACTCAATCTGAAGCTGCAGCAGGTGCTGAACCCGTCGGGGTCCTCCCTGCAGCGGGGCGACCGGGAACTGCGCGAAGGCGACAAGGTCCTGCAGACGCGGAACAATTACGGGAAAATGACCTTCAACGGCGATATCGGCCGCATCAGGCAGATCGACCCGGATGCCCAGACCGTGGACATCTCCTTCCAGGAAACCGTCCGGTACGACTATGGCGAACTGGACGAACTGATCCTGGCTTACGCCATCAGCGTCCACAAGAGCCAGGGATCCGAGTATCCCGCCATCATCCTGCCGCTCTACAGCACCCATTACATCATGCTGCAGCGAAACCTGTTGTATACCGCGCTGACCCGGGCCAGGGCGCTGGCCGTCATCATCGGGACGCCCAAGGCCCTTGCCATCGCGGTGAAGAACAACCAGGTCGTCGAGCGCTACACGGGTCTCCGGGAAGCGCTGGGCGCTTCGATCGGCGACCGGAGCGGGGTCCTTCCCGGCCTTTCGCCATGAGATTCGGGAAAGGAAATACACCTTGACAGTGGCATGTGGGGTCCTATCTTGTCTGACTTGATATCCGACCATGTATGACCCTACGTGTTTTTTACAGAAAACAGCCAATGTATATAATCAGGATCTAGTTGGCGCACAGGGTGTTACAGAAATCAACCGCTGTATCCCTTCAGGGGGTTTCCGGTGTCGGTGCGTGAAGAGGAAATGAAGGAAGACAGTCCGGAACAGTATCGGAATGCCGATACCGCGTTGTTCGGAGAATCGGACGAACCCTACCTTTCAGGATTCAACCTGAAAACGATCTGGGCTTGCCTGTTCGTCGGTTTCGTCATGTTGCCGGGATCGATCTACCTGAGCCTGGTGACGGGCGGGCAGACCGGCGCGGCGGACTGGGTTACCGTCATCCTGTTCCTCGAGATCGCCAAGCGGTCCCTCGTCAAGATGACCCGGCAGGAAATCATGATCCTGTACTGGGCCGCGGCCGGACTGGCCGCCGCGGGGAACGCGATGAACACCGGCATCACCGGCGGTCCCTTCGCCCACCTGATCTGGGAGCAGTACTACCTTCAGTCTCCGGAAGCCACGGGCATCGCCACGCTGATCCCCACCTGGGTCGTTCCGACGCTGGATTCCGGGGCGCTGGCGAGCCGGACGTTCTTCCACATGGACTGGTTCGTGCCCGTCCTCGTCCTCACCGCGGTGACGGTCCTCTTCGCGGTCAATTCCTATTCGATGGGGTACATCCTCTTCCGGGTCACCAACGACGTGGAGAGGCTGACCTTCCCCCTGGCGAGGGTGCACGCGGGCGGCGCAACGGCGCTGGCCGAGACTTCGCAGAACCGGGAGGGCTGGCGATGGCGGGCGTTCAGCATCGGATCCGTAATCGGGGTGTCCTGGGGACTCCTGTACGTGATGATACCCATCCTGTCCAGCACGTTCCTGGTCACGCCCATTACCATATTGCCCATCCCCTTCATCGATTTCACCACGAGTCTGAAGGAAGTGCTGCCTGCGACCATGGTGGGCATCGGGACCGATCTCGGAACCCTCGTCGCGGGATTCGTCCTGCCCTTCTGGGTCGTGATCGGCACCTTCGTGTCGTCGGCCGTAATCGCCCTCGTCGCTAATCCCCTGCTCTATCACAACGGCATCCTGACCACCTGGGAACCCGGGATGTCGCTCATTCCGACCCAGATATCCAACAACATCGATTTCTGGCTCAGCTTCACCATCGGCGCCTCCCTCGTCATCGGCATCGTGGGATTCACGGCGACCATCCGGGCCATACTGAAATCCAATCGGGAGAAGCGTAACGATTCCGACGGGGACACGGGGGTGCGCCCGACGCCGGAGGGCCGGGGCGACCTGCCGATCTGGCTTGTATTCATCTTCTGGTTCGTCAGTACGACGGGATTCGTGGTCATACTCTACTTTCTGATCCCCGACTTTCCGTGGTGGATCAGCGCCATCTTCGGATACCTTTGGTCGCCGGTGTTTTCCTATATCGGGGCCCGGATGATCGGCATCACCGGTTCGCCCTACGGTTCCTCCTTCCCCTTCGTCAAGGAAGCGTCCTTCCTGCTGTCCGGCTACAAGGGTGTCGCCGTGTGGTTCGCGCCGATACCCATCTTCGAACACGGGAAGGTGGCGGAAACCTTCAAGCAGCTGGATCTCACCAAGACGACCTTCGGCAGCGTGGTCAAGCTGACCGCGGTGACCACCATCCTGATGTTCGTCTGCAGCTTCATCTTCTACTCGCTCGTGTGGAAGCTCAACCCGATCCCATCGGCAGCCTATCCCTTTGTGCAGAAGATGTGGCCCCTCAACGCGGCCATGCGGACCATCTGGGTGAAGTCCACCCTGCCCGGCGGCATCACGTTCATCTTCGATATCATCAAGATCGAGTACATCATCGCCGGTCTGGGCGTAACGGGCGGGCTCTTCGGTCTGCTCACGCTCGTGGGCGCCTCGCCGCTTTTCTTCTACGGCCTGGTCGGCGGCCTGGCCATGCCGCTCTGGCAGACCCTCCCGACCTTCTTCGGCGCCATCCTTGGGCGCTACTACTTCTCCAAGCGCTTCGGCGAAGAGAAATGGATGGCCTACGTGCCCATTGTTCTGGCCGGCTACGGGGCCGGCATCGGACTCATAGGCATGATCGCCATCGCCATCGCGCTGATCTCCAAGGCGATTTCGCAGATCGTGTACTGAGGAAATCCGGAACCGTTCGAGGATACTGCAGATTCCGGTCGGTTGGTGGCGCTACGCCACTTGTACCTTCCGCTGCGCGGCGTCTCTTATCGAGTGCATCGGTGCGCGGCCGTCAATGCCTAGTGGTATTCCCGCAACGGTTCAATCGATTCGGCCACGCGGGCGGCTATGTCCCGCGGCACCCGCGGATTGAAGGGACCGCCCTCGCCAGCCTCAACGTCTTCCCACCCCCCGATGATCATGGCCTCGATTACCGCGGAATAGTTATACTGCCGGCTATTCATGAACCGCAAATGCTCTAGGCCTGATATGCAGGCTTCCACGCGGGCCGATTCCGCGAAGTCGCCCCGGCGCTGGGCGTTGTTGATTTCATCCGCCGCGCGGGCCGCGACGATGGCGATGCCCGAGGTGTGGCCCCTGGCGCCCATTTCGGCGGCCCGGGTGCTCCGGTCGCCGATCCCCCACATGACGATGCCGTCATCGCCGATGCCTTCGATAAGCGGAGCGACCTCTTCCTCGCTCGTACCCACCTTCACGCCGACGATGTATTGGCAGTCCTTGACGAGCCGGACGATCGGATTCACGTAGTCCGCCGAACGCATGTACAGCAGGAAGCGGGCGCCGCAATCTGTGCCCAGTCCCTCGGCGAAAGCCATGTAATCCTCGTAGGTCGCTTCGTGATCGGCCACGCCGGTCAGCGGCATGATGAGGTAAACTTCCGGCGGACGGGGCAGGGCCGACTGCCCGCGAACGAGGTCCTCGGCCAGGGGAAGAGGATTCGGCACGATACCCGACATCAGGAACCCGTTGTCTCCCATCTCCTCGCCGGTCGCCGCGATGACCCGCATCTGGTCCTCGAAGGAGAAGTGATGGATCAGGCTCGTGCCCGCGATCCCGATCACGCGCTTCCGGTTTCCGTCAAGATAGTTGTTGTGCATCAGGTACCGGACGTTCCTGCGATGGCCGTCCAGGTCGATGGCACCGCCGCGGTACGGTACGACGGGTATGGCGGTTACGGAATTCAGCGTGTCGTACAGTGCTTCGGTATGCATGGATCGGTATCCTTTCATCCGGCGACCGCGTATCAGACCGACCTCGGGTCGACGCGGTGAGTCTCCAGGCCACCGGCCTCAGGGGCTGTACACGGTGGACTGGTTATACGGAATGATCAGGGGTTCCGGTCCGTTCTTCGGCAGAAGGGACGCCCATTCCCGGGGATCGTAGTCACGGGCGACGAAACAGGCGTAATGGGCGGGCACGGCGGTTTTGAGGCCAAGGGAGACCGCGATGCGGGCCGAACCTTCGAAGAATGGGAATTCACCCTCGTTCGGGTGATTGGTCAGAAACCCGATCTGCGGACGCAGGTCCCGCACCGGTGCGAGCAGGGATTCGTGGTTACCGAACGTATTGACGGGGTCGCCGGAGATATATACACGGACCGGCCCCATTTCGACGACGTAGCCCAGGTGCTGCACGTCGGGCGGTGCGATGCTGTCCTGGGGCAGGCCCTCAGGCGGTTTGGCCCATACCGTATGCGCCGTCGACGATCCCATTTCGGCGGTGTCCCCCGCCGTAACGACCGTCATGCTCCCGCTGTCGAATCCCGCTCCCTTGAGCGCGTTGATACTCTCGATCGGACCCACGAAACGGACATCCGGAAATGCGGCCGACAGGCGCTCCAGCGATTCCACGCAGGTGTGATCGCCGTGGTTGTGGGTCAGCAGCACGTAGTCGGTCTTCAGCGTCCCTTCGTCCATTGGCGGGCGGGTATGGACGAACCGGTCCACGGGCCGTTCGCGGGGAAAGTAGGGATCGACCTGGATCACCGTGCCGTCCGGGTGCTTTAGTCCGAAAGAGCTCTGTCCGAACCAGTGGATGCCCACGCTTCCTTCGGGCACGTGCAGGTCTTCGAAGGGATGCATGCGGTTATGTCCTTTCCCAGGTGTTACGTGAAATCCATTCGCCAGGCGCATGAAGGGCAGGGAGAACTTAGCGTACAGGCCATTGCGTGTCAAGCAGGGTAAGGGGCACGCGGGAGCTGTCCGAGCGGTAAGATACGGCGAGGTCCGCCAGGGCTCCTGGTCATGGGCGCGTCTTGATTTGCCTTGCTCCGGCTAGGGGGCCAACTTAGACTGAACGGACCATGCTGCTATCACGTTTCTTCAAGAAAATAGGACGGGGTGCGGGCCCGGTTTCCCCCCAGGATCGGATGATCGAGGAGCAGATCGTCGGGCGCGGCATCGACGAACCCCGGCTGATCGAGGCCATGCGCGCCGTGCCGCGGCACCGGTTCATTCCCGAGACGTACAGGTCGCACGCCTACGAAGACTGTGCCGTGTCCCTCGATCTGGGACAGACCGTGTCCCAGCCCTATATCGTGGGACTGATGACCCGGCTGCTCGATGCGAATGAATCGGACCGGATCCTGGAGATCGGCACGGGATCGGGCTACCAGACGGCGATCCTGGCCCGTCTCGCCCGATCCGTATACACGGTGGAACGGCTTGCCGTCCTGGGCCGACAGGCGCGGGAGACGCTGGAATCCCTGGAGTACGACAATATCCACTACCGGATCGGAGACGGCCACGAGGGTTGGCCCGCGGAGGCGCCCTTCGACGGCATCATCGTGACGGCGTCGCCAAGTGTCCTGCCCGATGCACTGTTTCGCCAATTGAAAACCGGAGGGCGGATGGTCATCCCCATCGGGGAGGAACTGTACACCGTGACGCGTTCGGGGGAAGAGGCGATCAAGGTACACCATGGCGGCGTGCGGTTCGTGCCCATGGTGGAGGACGGGGCGTAGTGGCAGTTTTTATGATTCAGTCCAATGGCTAGGTGGTAAAGCAACTCTTTAGGCAGTGCAGGACAGAGGAGGCAGTTAACGCCTTGGACCGCAGGTTGGATTTTACTCCGGTTCAAAAACGAGTTCCGGTACCACAACCTCCCATAGGTCGCATACCATACCCTCACTGTACTGTGGATCGGATGCTTCACGGCTCCAGGACATAATCGCGTAAACGGACGCAGAAGTACACTGTGTCCCACTTGGAGGCTCAAAAGCCTTGGCAAGACGACCTACCACTGTTCCTTCCTGGTCAAGAAGTTCCCATGATCCGTGCTCGGTAATCCGTGTTGAAAGTGGATCGCCGTTCGACAAGGAGGAGATTGCACGATGCACTATGTGGTTGGCATGGAATCGTCCCGCATAACCCAGATTTACCTCTCGCAGACTAGGACGCCGGTATTGGCGAGCGAGATCTCTGGTTGCCGTCTGTGTTTCGGCCAGTGGACGGTATAATATCGATCCATTGTTCGGAAAAGCAAAAGGCAGTGAACGCAAATCGCCAGCGTATACTGGGGAATCCGGTTCCCTTACTTGATTTTGCTGCTCGGAATCTCCCATGGCAGAAGGTCCTTGAAAACGTACGGTTGCAAGGGTTTGTTTGGCACGTGTCATAGCCACATAAAAGAGCCTGCGAGGTGCGTCTGGATCTTCATCCCTAGCGACTTTGTCCCACCCTCCGTCCAGCACCACTACGTGTTCAAATTCCAATCCCTTTGCACGGTGTGCTGTAAGCAGTAATAGACCATGTTGACGACGACGGGTCTCACGTCCCCATTCTGCAAGCCACTCAAGAAAATGATCCAAAGGCACTTCCCCACTGCCAGACTCCAGGGCGAACTCATCAAGTGCAGCTTGCAACATTTCGATCCAGGGTCCAGTGGTATCCGTATCCAGGCATTCCATAAAGTCTGCACTGCGCACCAGACGGTTACCACGCCTGCGTAAGCGCTCGACAAACTGACGCGTCTCCCGCAAGTGCCAGAATCCTGGGGTTTCTTCGTTTCCCATAGTTACTGGAATCTGCAGAACCTCGCAGAGCGCTCGTACCGGATCAAGGTATTTCCACTCACGCGTTATCACGGCACATTCGGACCAGTTCCAGTCAGGAGAAAGTGTGGCCAGCCGCTCCAGTTCCTTGATCGCAACCTGGGCTTGCTGTACTGGATTGCGACTGGAACGCAGAATTTGAACCCGGCCTTTGGATACCGGATCAATTGTATCCCAGATACCACCTGCAGGTTCTTTTAAACGCGATCGGTTAATGCAAATGGGATGTTGTGATTTCATCCTTTTACTGGCAGAATCGATTACGGAGTTTGCCGCTTTAATTATGTGGTTAGTAGAACGATAGTTTTCGATTAGAAACTCTGGTTTAGGTCCGTAATCCTTCTCGAATCGCCGGATAAATTCCACCGAAGCCCCGTTGAAGGTGTATATGTTCTGGTCGTCGTCACCGACTGCAAAGAGGGTGAGTTTGCGGTCCTCATCCTGAAGTGTTCGTCCCGCTAATGCCGATATTAGCTCATATTGATCCTCGCCAATGTCCTGGTATTCATCCACCAGTATCCATCGGAATCCTGCGAGAAGACGGTCTCGTTGATCGTTCGCTTCTTCCTCCTCAAGACCCTCGCCGTGTAGCAGCGCCACCGCTTGGCGCAGTACTTTGCGGAATTCAGCATCGTCGGACATTCTCCTTTCTCGCTCCCGAAAGCTGACGCCTACGATTCGCATGGCAAGCGCGTGACAGGTGAGTACGGTTACTCCGCGTGCGTCGTCACCAATCAATTCTATCAGACGTCGTCGTATCTCAACAGCCGCGTGCCGGTTGTATGCCAGGGCAAGTATCCCTCGAGGATTCTCTCTTCTCACACGTACGAGGTAGGCGATCCGATGCACAAGTACCCTTGTTTTTCCCGATCCTGGACCCGCCAGGACAAGCATGTTCACCTGTTCACGTTCATCTGCCACGATTCTTTGCTGCGTGGGATTCTTCAAGCTCTCTACGATGTCTCGCCACGATTCCGGCGTGGTCTCCCGTGCTATTTCTCTATCTCGATTAGGCAACCAACGCTGAAGGAAATCATGCTGTTTCAGGCTAAAGTAATCCATGGCCAGTCGTAGCGCTTCGACCATGTCCTCAAGCCCGCGTAGCGCGAATTCAGCCATCACATGGATCTGAAGCACCTGTCCCTTGTAGTGAAGACTGAGCGGTTCGAAGTCTGCTCTGGTAAAACTCCTTCTGTCTTCAGCCAATTTGATGGTCATGGCGGGGCGGAATACTGCTAGACCCTTGTGAAGGCGGATGACTTCCTGCTCGTGCAGCCAGAGGAGCGCGCGGTCCAGTAGCTTCTCCGGTTTTTTACTCTCAAGGAAAAGATCGGACTTAATCGCGGCCAATAACTTACCCAGGGTAGTTTCGACCAGTAGATCGGTGCCATGTCTTCCTTGTGGCAGACCTGAAAGCAAACTTTGCAGGAGACTCTTCGCCCCACTTCTCCTCCGCGATGCAAGCTCCTCCAGATCGGACCAGGAACGCCGTAGTGTCACCTGTACAGTATCCATGTTTGTACGTCTCACCCCAAGGCTGCCCGGATCGCCGTTTTCACCGCGTCCATCGGCTGCGATACTGCGGATTATGCGCCAGGTTTTCTCCGGAAGGGGATCTGCAACATCTCTGTCTCGCAATTGATCGGCAGCGACGCGTAGATGCAGAGGCCACCTTTCTCCTACATTGATATCCGGGGCTGTATCACGCATCAGTGAGATCAGGTTGATCTCTAGGTTAGCAGCTTCGCGAAACCTCTTCTCTGATGATCCGGCCACACCCGCATGTACATAGGCCGTAAGTGCCGTATCATTGCTGGCGATGCGCAGCCGTTCCAGGTCGTACATCGCACCGCGTACCCGTTCGGCGCTAAGCCCGGATATACCCATGAGTTCGTCTGTTGATATGCCTTCATCCGGATCCGCATCTATTAGCATTTCTGCAATGCTGAGCAGCCGTTTTCGATAGTCATCAGTGATTTTCGCACTCGATAGGCGACGGCGTGCTTCTTCTACCGAGTTCACCCTCAACGACGATGGAAAAACCTGAACCCTATTCTCTTCTCTGGTCAGTAAAACCGACTCTTCTAGCCATGAGACTGCTGTTCTTACACGGGTGTCGTCTGTAATCGAATCTCTCTCAAAATAGTACTCCTCATCCTCGCTTAAAATCTCTCCCGGCGTGGCCACGACTTCGCCATTCAATCGCTTCTTACGGTCCAGGTTACGAAGTGCTCTAAGAACGCCATGGATTTCTTGTCGGGTGAGTCTGGACCGCGCCGACATCCCGAATTGCCATTCGATGTCCTCCGGTGAGTACATCAGCACGCAATGAGCCGACTGACGGTCACGCCCGGCGCGTCCGGCTTCCTGCAGGTAGTTCTCCAGCGATCCAGGAATGTCGGCGTGGATAACCAGCCGAACGTCCGGTTTGTCAATTCCCATACCGAAGGCATTGGTCGCCGTGATTACGCGCAGTTCCCCGCGGATGAAGCGGTGCTGCACGTCCTTCTTGGTATCTGGAGGAAGCCCGGCATGAAAGAAGTCAGCAGTTAGATTCTTATCCTGTAGAAACTCCGCAATCTCTTCAGTCTGGCGGCGCGACGCACAATAGACTATTGCACCGCCAGGTGTGTTTTCAGACATGTATGTGTTTATGACTTGATGAATGTGAGAGAACTTCTCCCCTCCGGTCGTCGGGATTACAGTAAATCCCAGATTGGTGCGGTGCGAACCACCATCAAAGACTAATAGCTTGATTCCAAGATGATTCTCGAAATGCTGACGGATATCTGCCACTACATCAGGTTTGGCGGTTGCGGTCAAGCACATTACGGGTGGGATCGAAGTCTTACCGGCCCGTTCTCGGATGAAACGCCCCACATAACGGTAGTCCGGACGGAAATCATGTCCCCACTTGGAGAGGCAGTGCGCTTCATCCAAGACCCAGCCACCGATCTCACGCTGGTCGATCACTTTACGTACGGCTGTACTTCGTAGTTGCTCCGGCGAGATTAGCAGAATGCCCACATCTCCAAGACGAACTCGATCCAGTGCATCTTTCCGCTCTGGTAGGCTCAGTAAACCGTTCACGGCTACACAAGAACCAACACCCTGTGCCTCCAGACCCGATACCTGGTCCTCCATGAGTGCGACCAGGGGTGAGATTACGATGGTCAGGGCGCCAGTCTTGTCGTAACGGGATATGGCCGGAATCTGGTAACAGAGCGATTTACCGGTGCCGGTTGGTAGTATGCCCAACAGATGCTTCCGGGACATGGCCGCCTCGACTATGACCTGTTGCATGGGGCGACCATTATCGTCCTTTGGATCCGGGCGGTAATCGTCAAAACCGAACCATCGATTAAGTTCCTTTCGAGGATCATGCCTTTCACCGCACCATGCGCAGTCCGGTTTACTGCAGGGCGTGTCCCTGAGCAACCGCACCAGTTCGCCAGCTCGCGGAAACTGATGTCGAACCCAGGGTGGCATCACCGAATTGCCGCCCGAAACGGACACCCAGGCCAGCGCGTACGCAACGGACCATCCGTCTAGTTTTTCTTGGTTAAGCACCATTTGACCATGGTTTTCGCAGGCACTTCCATCAAGCTGTGTACTCATCGCCTCAGTTACCGCCGAACGGGTTGGTCGCAGAGAACTGCGTAATTGGGTGAAAACGGCGTCGAAACCCGTACTATCGGGTCCCATGGAAGTCAGATAGTGCCATGCAGTAAGCAACTCGGACGGTGTTTTCTGTAACGCGGCAAATTGATCGCTGAAGACTTCCAGCACGATACGGGCGTCCAGTTCGGGGTCGTTTATTCGACCACGTTTAAGTTGTCCGTCCTGGTAGTGCTTTACGAGGTGATGATAGGGATTGCGAGGAAAAGCCAAGGGGTTGAGCCACAAAGTGTCCACCGCTGGTAGCTTCAGAATCTGTAAATCCGGATTTGCGGCTATCAGATGAGGAATGTCGAAGGAGATAAGGTTGTGACCAAGCAAGAAATCCGATTCGGCAGCATATTTATCGAGTCTAGCTAACGCCGAGTTCAAGTTTCCCCCGCGGTACACCATTGGCTTATCATCGCCATAACGCACAGCGGCAAAGGCATGAATGCGGTTGTTCTGTTTGCTTACTTCGAGGTCTAAAGAGAGACAGCGAGGGAGAAAGCTGGAGTCCATTTAAGTTGCGTTTCGTTATAGTTCCGGATCAGGCGGTGCCCAGCACTTCCCGCGCGGCCTGCGTGGTCTCGCGGACCTGGTCCAGGGTTCCCATCCCAAACATCGAAGCCGATACGCCGATCTCGTTGAATACGTACTCGAAGGCCTTGTGTCCCAGGTAGCGGCCGCCGGCCATCGGCTTGATGGCGATGACGGGCTTGCTGGCCTGCCTGATGGCGTCGATGGCCACGTCGCGGGTGGGAAACATGAAGGTGCCGGGGGCATTTACGGTGGTAAGGTAGCCGTCGACGGGGATGTTCTCGGCCTCGAGCAGCGGCAGGGTGACCCCTGCGTGGTGGACGCTCGTGATTACGGTGTCGAACCTTTCCCGCAGAAAGCCGAGGTACTCCCGGATCAGATCGAAGCGCCCGGTCATCGCGAGCAGGTCGATCTCGGCGCCCGGGTCGGCTACGAGGATATCGCACCCGGCGAAGAAACCCAGGTACTGCTCCAGGATACCATAGTCGATCTCGAAACGGGCGGCGTCCGCTTCCGTGTACGGCGGTACGGTCTCCGGCGTGACGATGCCTTCGAAGGTGTCCCCCAGGTTATAGCGGATGATGTCGTCGCGGTGGAAGTGGTCACGAAAGGCCTGGCCGGCGAGGGCTTCGTTACGGCCGTAGAAGGTCGAATGGGCGCGATCCGAATAGGAGACGATTTCGCCGTCCAGCGTGACCGGGATCAGGATATACGCCACGATGCCCAGTTGCGTGGCGGTCTGTTGCTCGGTTTCCCAGATGGCCTGCAGATGCAGCCGGTCGAGTTTGGGTAGCATGTGATCCACCTGGATGGCCGTGATGCCGCCTTCCTCGACGGCGTATCTAAGCACGTCGGCCACCGATTGTACGCGGCTGAAGGAGCGGAAATTCGCTGCATCCCGCGCCTTGTCCTGGTAGGAACAGCCATCGTAGGGATGGATGCCCATGATCAGTCGGGGGACCTCGGCCTGGCC
>JAPOOT010000413.1 GCA_026713285.1 Gemmatimonadota bacterium
ACCCAGGGCCACCGCGTCCCGGGCCTCGGCCAGCCAGTCTCCCGGCGACGCGTCGATGGACCACCAGGAGATGGGCGACCAGTCGCGAACCTTGTTGCCAAGCAGCTTGTAGCATGGGGCCCCCAGCGCTTTCCCGGCCACGTCGAACAGGGCCATCTGCAGTCCCGCGCCGAGCGTATCGTCGTTCATCACGTCGGCCGGGCTCTTTCCAACGACCCGATTCACGGCTTCGTCGGTGACCCGCGCCCAGGTGTAGTGTATAACCGTTTCCCCCCAGCCGGTCAGGCCGGTATCCGTGGTCACCCGGCACAACTCCAGGATCGACCAGTTGTACACTTCCCGCTCGGTGATCCGGGCCTGCCTCTCGGTGAAAGGCACATCCACCACGATTCGTTCCACATCGACGACTTTCATGACGCGAAATCCTCCAGTCGCGGTACGTTCAACAACCCGGCGCCGTGCCCGTGTGTCTGCCCGGGCGCGGTACGTTCAATCCGTTCGCAGCGGCGGGTTTCCACCGCGGCGCGTCAGGTATTCTTCAAATAAGAATGCAAGCGATCACAAGCAGGACCATCACGGGTAAAAGTCCCATTCCAACACTGGCTCCTGCCGGCATAAGCAGGCTTTCAGGTGCGGTTATCTCCAGACCGAAAACCAGTGGAATGGTCCGGACCGCCTCATCGTTCAAGCCCAGCGAGATGGATACGCCGACGTACAGGCTGCCGAAGAGGGCCACAACCATGATCACGTGGGCGACGTGTGGCAGCCGGCCCATGGAGAGGTCGGCCGGGTCCATGACGTCGTGATAGAGCAGTCCCCACTGTTTCACACGGCTATAGAGCACCGGCAGCAGCAGCGGACCGAGAATGCCCGCGGTGATGAAATTGTTGATTGAAATGAGGGGAGCCAGCACGTGGAAGGGCACGAGCCCGAGGGTGTCCAGCCCCCATCCTACCGTGACGCCGCAGGCGATGCTTGCCAGCAGCGTAACGTAAAGGTACCGGACCAGCATGGTGGGGGACCACGCTCCGGGCTCTTTACTGGTCAGGATGCGCCAGAGCCGGTAGGGAATATATCCGAGCAGGAAGTTGCCGAGCATGCCGAAGTAACTGCCCAGTCCGTAGGTGCCGCCCATCAGATCGCCGATCAGGTTGCCAAAGGCCGCGCCCCACGCGCCGGCGGGACCGAACATGAGGGAGCAGATGATCGGGAACACATTGGCCGGCCGGAGCTCGGTAATGCCGGGAATGATGGGCAGGAGCTTGAAGGGAATGAGGACGGCGGCAAACATGGCTGCCGTCAGGGCTACCAGGACGACCATCCTGGTATACTTCCACATCGTGATGGCTTCTCGCACGCTACCCCTTTAGGCGCTCTGTTCCAGGCGGCTGATCTCGTCGCGCAACCGGGCGGCGTCCTCGTACCGTTCCTCATCTATGGCTGCCTGAAGTTTTCTGCGCGCCGTCTCGAGCGGGGTGCGTGGCTGACTCTTGAACTCCACCGCTTCCATCAACTCTTCGGCGACAACCTGCGCCGCGGGGACCTTGCCCGCATCATCCGCTTCCAGTTCCTCGATGGACGGCGCGATATCGTCCTCGCCGTTCTCGTCCTTGCTCTTGGGCATCCGCTTGCCCGCCACGCGCATGACTTCTTCTTCCACGTAGATCGGCGCGTCGGCGCGAAGGGCCAGGGCGATGGCGTCCGTTGGCCTGGAGTCGATGGTCATGGAATGTCCGTTGGCCTTGACGTGTATTTCCGCAATGTAGAACTGCTGCTCGCGCAGTTCGGAAATCAGCACGAACTCGATCTCGGCGTCGAAATGCTCGAAAACGGACTTGAGCAGATCATGGGTCATGGGCCGTGGAGGCTCTTCTTCGCCAGCGTCGATCTGGCTCTTGATGGCAAAGGCTTCCGCGATGCCGATCAGGAGGATCAGAACCTGCTCTTCCTGCTCGTCGGCCAGCCAGAGTACCGGGGTGGCGTGCAGGGGATAGGGAGGCCCGACATCATATACTTTGAGTCGAATCATTGTATATAATCTTTCTACCTGACCGGGATCAGCCTGGGTTTTCTATTGCAGGTGACCACTTGGCGAGATGACGGGAAAATGCCGACTGAAAGGGGTCAGTCCGCCTGCAAAAAATCGTCATCGCAGTGGATGTTCGGTTTACCGGTATTATAAGCAGGTCTCTCAAAACAGGTCAAGACAAAACGTACAGACAGATGTGATTTTCACTCGGCGCGGTTTTGCGATCTATTACGCTGGCCGAGAAAGACCTCCCGCACCCGCGTAAAAAAGGCGAGCGCTTCCTCTGTCCGGTAGTCACGGTAGGTCCAGGGCAACGGGGCAAAAGCGCCCCGGTGATACAGCAGGGTCACCTCGGCATATATCCCTTTCCCGATATAGATGCGATGGCTGTAGTTCTTGGTAGTCGCCAGGACGAGTTGGGCGCCGTTGATGTATCCAGGATCTATATTCAATCCCCGTCCGGGCTTGTCGTCGGACCGGGTCACGCCGGTTTCGAGATCGTTGCAGGTTCGCTTTATTTCAGCCAGGTTCCCAGGCTCCACCAATGGCTCGAATCCGAGGAACTGTTTCGCCAGACCGGCCCCCATCTCCCGTTCATAGTAGGACGAGAAGGAAAAATCGAATACCGGACCCTCCAGTTCCACCGGCCCGTACCGTTCGGCCAGGAGACCGCGCCCCCGGGCCAGCATCGATTCACACTGTCCCATGACCGCACATACCAGCTTTGCAGGTTCGGGGTGTCCGGGAGTACCCATGCGGGAACCGCCTCTTAGTGCCGCGTGTTGTCCCCATTGCCACGAAATGTGCCGCGCTTTATATTTACTCGCCCGGTGGCCCGGTATTACGGTGGTCGGCACACCTTCGGCCCGGCACGCCGTAGGGCTGGCACACCGTCGGCCCGGCACATCGTCGGGCTTGTTGTCAGGAAACAGATACCGGTTCCGGGTAGACATTGTCAACGCTAAACGTCAGACGCACAGGAGCGCAAATGAATTTCGAAAGGTTTTCACTCGAGGGCAGGGTTGCCATCGTTACCGGCGCGGGTACCGGCATCGGCCAGGGGATCGCAACGGCCATGGCCGAATCAGGCGCCCGGGTCGTTCTGGCGGGCCGTACCCGGTCCAGGCTCGAGGCGACGGAGGATACCATCAGGGGGTTCGGCGGCGAAGCGCTGGTCGTGGAATCGGACATAGCGAAACGCGAAGACCGGGAAGCCCTTGTGACCTCGGTACTGGACACCTGGAAGCAGATCGACATCCTGGTCAACAACGCGGGGGTGAACGTGCGCACGCCGCCGGAGGACTACCGCGAGGAGGACTGGGACCAGGTCGTGGACACCAACCTGAAAGGCACGTTTTTTCTGACCCAGCGCGTAGCCCGGCACATGATCGAGCGGGAATACGGCAAGATCATCCAAATCGCTTCGCTGGCCGCCATCACGGGTATCCCCCACATCCCCGCCTACACCGCCGCAAAGGGTGGCGTCGGGTCGCTGACCTACCAGTTGGCGATCGACTGGGCCCGGTATAACATCAACGTGAATTCCATCTGCCCCGGATACATCCGGACCCCGTTGACCCGCCCTGTCGAAGAGAGCGAACGGGGGACCTATATCCTGAACCGCGTGCCTATCGGACGCTGGGGCGAACCGGAGGACATCGCCGGAACGGCCGTGTTCCTGGCCTCGCCGGCCTCGGATTTCCTGACGGGACAGCTGATCGT
Source organism: Gemmatimonadota bacterium (assembly GCA_026713285.1). GTDB lineage: Bacteria > JAAXHH01 > JAAXHH01 > JAAXHH01 > JAAXHH01 > JAAXHH01. The sequence goes on from JAPOOT010000413.1 coordinate 3,752, forward strand.
GGTGGACGGCGGTTGGATGGCGGGCGGTTAACCGGCGGCCTCCGCCTGGCTGGCCCGGCTCGTATCCGGGGGAGTCACGGAGATGAAACTGGTGGCCACAAGTGTCAAGACGGCAACGACGGCCGCTCCGACAAAGACGTACTGGTAGCCGTAGACGATCCAGACGAGTCCGCCCAGTGTGGGAATGGACATGGAAACGGCGTGGTCGATGGTGACGCCGAGGGAAAGCGTCGCGGTGAGATCGCTCTTCTTTACGACGATTTTGCTGGCGTAGGTGGTCCGTGCGATACTCACGTTGAACAGGACCAGGTCAAGCACGAAGCTGGCATAGATGAGGTCTACCGCCCACGCTCCCAGTCCCATTTCCGTGGCGAAACCGTATCCCAGGCAGACACCGACAAGCAGCACCGCGTCGATCATCAGTACCAGACGTTCCCCGAACCGGTCGATCAGCTTGCCCAGCTGCGGGGCGAAAAACATGCCGATGACGGATGCGATCAGGTGCAGTGAGGCAATGGTGGATACCGGCTTGTCGAAGATGCTGATCAGCACCCAGGGACCGAAGGTGATGAAGATCTGCTTTCTCGCGCCGAACAGGATGTTCAGCAGATAGAACAGGGTGTACCGTTTCCTGATGATGAAGGTGGGGCGGTTGCCCGTGTGACCGTCGATGGGGCGCATGGCCAGGTAGCAGTAGACGCCAGCCAGGGCCACCAGCGCGGCGAGGGCGAAAACGGGCAGATAGCCCAGTGAAGTGCCCCCCAGTCCCATCCAGAGCAGTACGCTGCCCAGGATGGCGGCGCCCGTCTGGATTCCGCCCAGGCGCCCCAGCATGGTGGCGCCCCTTCCTTCGCGGGCCAACCGCAGGGCGATCGTGCGCGTCACGGGCATCTGCAGATGCATGCCGATGCTCCAGGTGATCATTGAAGTGAGCATCAGCCCGTAAAGACTGCCGTAGATTCCAAGCCCCAGGAATCCCACGGCCATCAACGCCATGGAAAGGGCTGCCATCTTCAGTTCCGACCAGAAGAACAGGATACCGGCGAAGGCAGCCACGAGGAAGCCGGGCAACTCGCGGGGAAACTCGAGTTCTCCGCGGCTCATCGCGTCCATGTGGTAGGTATCGCTGAGGAAATTGTTGAAGCTTATTTCCCCCAACCCCATCGAGAGACCCATGCTGACCGCGCCAAGCATGAATAGGAAGAGTTGACGGTCGGCGGATCTGATCCATGAAAGCAAGTAGGGCTCCGGTCTAGGGCAGGTCGAACTTCTTCAGTTCATCCCGTATTTCGGCGGCCCGTTCAAACTCCTCGTTCTCGACGGCATCCGACAATTCCGCCCTCAACTGGTCTTCCTCGGAACGGGGCTGTTGTTTTCGGATTTCCTCGGCCATGTCTCGCAGGACTTTCAGTTCCTGGCTTTCTTTGACCAGGTCGTCCCGGTCGTAGGAACGAAAGAAAGCCTCTATCTCTTCTATGCCTTCTTCGATATGGCCCAGGGCCTGTTCGACATCGTCCGAACCCGTAGCGATCAGGCTTTTCGCCCGGCTGCGATGCATGATGACGAAGGGCCGGTACTGCTCGAGGGACAGGCGGTCGTCTTCGTTTTCGGCGTGGGTCCGCACGATGTCCATGATCTGCAGGTTGTGTTCGGCGTCCCGGCAGGCCTCGTGGTAGGATTCCAATTCGAACATGCAAATACGCCGGTAGTAATACTGCAGCGATTCGGTCTGCAGGTTCACGCAGTCGTCATGGGAGATATTGAGTTCCGCATCCGGACCCTTATCCGCCTTTTGTTTTTCCAGCCGGTCCAGGAAGTGATCCAGCAACGAGGTCTTCCCGTGGGGCCTTTTGCCGTCCGGGCGATCTGACCACTCCATCTGCAGGATACCGAGGTCCACGCGCATCTGTATCCTTGTCCGGCCGTCTTCTCCCTTTATTTTGCGCACAATGAGCTTATCGGGCCCCGTGTAATCCCATGCATCGAGTAATCTACTGATGTCTGGATTCATGTGCCTGGCTCCCGTCTGTAGAGTGTGAGACGCCGGGGGTGTGGATTCGGACCGAATCAGAATGCGCAGGTCAGTCTGGTCAGCCTGGTCAGCCTGACATCCCGGTCAGGCCGGACAGCGCACCGCCAAGCGTCAGCAGCCCGATTCCCCAGCAATAGTACGAAAACCTGGACAGATTGCCGGCAATTACGATGCGCAGGAGCAGCTTGAGCGCGACGTAACCGCTCACCGCCGCCATGATGGTTCCCGCCGCTACCGCGGTCCACTGATCGGCGGGAATGCCGCCCGCATCTCCTGCCTGGACGACAACCGCACCCAGAATGGCGGGAACCGCCAATAGAAAAGAGTAACGTGCCGCCAACTGCCGGTCAAGTCCCAACAGCAGGGCGACGGAGATGGTCGTTCCCGACCGGGAGACACCGGGAACCAGCGCAAGCGCCTGGCCCAAACCGATCAGAAGCGCATCGATCCAGGTTGTCCTGCCCAGGTCCCGCACCGGCCGACCAGGGTACCGGGACAGCCACAGTACGGTTCCGGTCAACAGGAATGCAAAGCCGACATATAACGGGGCGGAAAACAGATGCTCGAGTTCGTCTTTCCAACCCAGGCCGAAGACCGCCGCCGGGATCGAGCCCACGACAAGCAGGAGAAGAAGGCGAAGGGGCCCGCGGTCTCCCCCGGCATGGCCCGTTGCCGCTCGTAACGCGCCCGTGACCAGGGCGGCGATATCCGACCGGAATACGACCAGGACGGCGATCAGCGTCCCCAGGTGTACCATGACTTCGAAGAGCAAACGTGTTTCATCCGGTCCGGCTGGTCCGCCCGGCCCGCTTAGCCCGAACAGCTGCTGGTACACGACGAGATGGCCGGAACTGCTGACCGGCAGGAACTCCGTTACGCCCTGGAGGAATCCGAGGATCAACGCGTGGTGCAGTTGAATGGGGCATGCTCCCGGGTTGACCCGGTCGGGAAGACCGGCACGCGGCCCTTACCATGTCAGGAAGGCTGCTGGCGCCTGGGCCGTCTCGAATACCGCCTGCGCGGCCTGCGGCCCTGTTGCGCACGGCCTTCGCTTTTCGTCTCGGGCTGCGCACTGGCCTGCGGCGGTTTCTTCGGTTTGGCGGCAAAACAGGATCTGAAGGACTGCCAGAACAGAATGAAGGGTAAAGACGGCAGCGCGGCATAGGCCAGGACCGGTGCGCGCATGAACCGCAGTCGGAGGACCACGAAGACCGCAAGGCTCGCGATCAGCGCGATCCAACCCAGGGCGATGGCCGAAGTGACGCCGTGCAGGTATACGGCAAGCCCGAAGAACAGCAGCGCAGTGAGCAACATCGTGTTGAACGAGGGCAGGAAGAGATTGAATCCGCCGATGATCTGCGCCACGCTGCGCCATTTCAATCCATCCGCAATCAGGGGCGGTCCATCGGCACGGGCGCGCTGCCACCTGGACTTCAGGCGGCTGAAAGTGGAGCGTACGGGCTTCACATCGCGGGTACGGTCGTATACCCATGCCTGGTCGGTATACTGGATGGCCACGTCGTGGCGCAGCAACTTGATCTGATACCCCAGCGCATTGTCCAGCCGCGGCTTCTTCACGCCGTGTTTCTCTACCAGCCGGCGGGAAACGCACAGTCCGGTTCGATGGATTCCCCCACCCAGGCGAAGATTCAGCGGCCAGTTCGTGAGCCAGCACGGCCTCAGGGTGCTCAACAGGGCTCTGCACGCCGTACTCCAGGTCCACTTCCTGCCCGATACACTGTAGCCGGACTGGATGGCCAGGGCGCCCTTGGACAGTTTGTCGTTCATCACGGCGAGGTAGTTCGCGGAAATCCTGGACCGGACATCCAGGATGATATACGCGTCATACCGGTCCTTGACGGACAGGCGTTCCAGCACGCCGAGGACCGCGTCCTCTCCGTCCCGCCAGCGCTGCTTGCCGGGGCCGTAGACCACCGCACCCTTTCGGCGCGCGATGGTTGCCGTCTGGTCCGTGCTGTTCACCGGGGCGATAATCACGTCGAACAGGCCTCGTGGGTACTTGTTCCGGCGCAGGTGCTCAACTGTCCTGCCGATTGAGCCTTCGTCGTTCCCCGCAGGCACCACCAGGGCGAACACGTGCCGCGGATAGATCAGCGGCGCCTTGCCGGTACCACGAATCCGGCCGATGAGACTCAACAGGAACCCATAGGCCACGAGTCCTGTCCAGCCGGCCAGGACGACAGACTCAAGCAGACTCAGGTACATCAGGTCTCAACCTCCTTGAATGCAATGGCGCCCCGTCAGGATTGACCTCGTTCATCATATTGCTTTCGGTAATACGACCTGAAACCGCTTTCGTTACGAATCTCCCGCCACCACGGCCGGTGTGTCACGTACCACTGCACCGTCCTGTCCAGCAGCGTGTCGAAGTCGAGTGCCGGACGCCATCCCAGGGCCCGTATGCGGCCGCAGTCCATCGCGTACCGCAGATCGTGCCCGCTTCGGTCCGGGACGAACTCGCGGAGTGCCGC
>JAPOOT010000418.1 GCA_026713285.1 Gemmatimonadota bacterium
CCCATCCAAGTGGACCGCAGATATGTCGAAAGCGACCTCAAGGTGCTGACCGGGTTGATCGAGCCGCACTTCATGGCCGGGTATTCGGGCGGACGCAAGCTCGTCGCGCCCGGACTCGTGGGTGTGGAAACGATCGAGCACCTCCACGGACCCGGGATCCTGGAACACCCCCGCGCCACGACGGGCGTCCTCGACGGCAACCCGCTTCACGAAGCTTCGCTTGAAATCGCCCGGCGGGCCGGGGTCGATTTCATCCTCAACGTCGCCATGGACGAGGCCCGCCGCGTCACCGGGGTATTTGCCGGCGAACTCGACCAGGCGCACCGGTGCGGAGTCGGCCACGTGAACGGCATGGTGGTGGCCACCGTCGAGGAACCGGTGGACATCGTCGTGACCTCGGCGGCGGGCTATCCCCTGGACACCACCTTCTACCAGGCCGTGAAGGGCATGGTCGGGGTACTGGACATCCTGAAGGAGGGCGGATCCATCGTCATCGCCGCCGGATGCTCCGACGGGATCGGCAGCGAGGAGTTCGAAGGGTTGCTTCGGAAGACGACGGACATCGACGCCTTCATTGATTGGATACAGCAGCCGGGCGTATTCACCATCGACCAGTGGGAGATCGAGGAACTGGTCAAGGCGTTGAAGAAGGGCCGGGTATATCTTTACACCGATGGATTGAGTGACGAGGACGTGCGCGCATGCCTGGTCGAGCCGGTCCATTCTGTTGAAGAGGGCATCGCACGCGCCATGGATCGCCACGGCTCCAGCGCAACCATCGCCGTAGTCCCGAGGGGGCCCTACGTCATTCCACGGGTTGTTCGCGGCCAGGACGCCGCGGGGTAGCGCGCTTCCGGGGCAGACAGGCCGCCGGTCGGATTCGCCGCCGATCGGATATGCCACCACGGTCGGCAGACCGCACGAAGTCCAGTCGCTTCCGGGGCCGGCAGACCGCGGGCGAGACTGGCCGCCGGACTTGCCGACCGGAGTCGCCGTCGCTTGAAAACGAGCTTTCCATGACCTCCAACGAGTACGTCCACCATACGCCCCGTATTCATCCATCCGCATTCGTGGCGGAAAGCGCCGATCTGATCGGTGCGGTCCACATCGGCAAGGACGCGAGCATCTGGTACCAAGTGGTGATCCGGGCGGATGACGAACCCGTGACCATCGGCGAGGGGGCCAACGTACAGGACGGAAGCGTCATCCACATCGACGCCGGTATGCCCACCGTACTGGGAAAGGGCGTAACCGTGGGGCACCGGGCGATCGTCCACGGCGCGGTAGTGGAAGATCACGTATTGGTCTCCATGGGCGCCGTGATCCTCAGCGGCGCGCGCATCGGCCGGAACAGCATAGTCGGCGCCGGCGCACTGGTGCTCGAAAACATGGAAGTGCCTCCGGGGTCGCTTGTCGTGGGCGTTCCCGGACGCGTGGTTCGGTCCGTAACGGACGAGCAGATCGTACGCATACACCGCACCGCGGAGGGGTACGTAGCACGGCGTGGAATCTACCTCGAAAGGCGCGCTGACGGTTCCTCTTGACCTCCTGATTTTGGACGCTCCGGATACCGTGTCAGGCTTCAGAATTCGCTTGACTTTGACGGCCTCTTCCTTTAGTTTGCGGTGCTCTGTTACGCTTGTCCTGAGCGCCTGTAGCTCAATTGGATAGAGCACCTGACTACGGATCAGGAGGTTGGGGGTTCGACTCCCTCCGGGCGTATTTTTCGCGGGGCGCCGCAGCATGAGAAGCAACGGCGGAGAACACGAAGGATGGCTTCGGCTGGCGCTTGAAGAAGCCAGATCGGCCGGCGCTGCCGGCGATGTGCCTGTCGGAGCCGTGATCGTACATGACGGCGTGGTAATCGGACGGGGTCAAAATCGCGTGGAACGTCTGCGCGATCCCACCGCCCATGCCGAAATGCTCGCGATCCGCGACGCCTGCGCCGCACTGGGTTACGAGCGGCTTGCCGGTGCCGCGCTCTACGTAACGCTTGAACCCTGCGCCATGTGCGCGGGCGCGATCGTGCTGGCCCGCTTGCAGAGCCTGGTGTACGGTGCCGCCGATCCCAAGACCGGAGCCTGTGGTTCCCTTCGCGATATCGTGCGGGACCCCCGGTTGAATCATCAGGTGGAAGTTGCGGGGGGTGTTTTGGCGGAAACCTGTTCAGGCCTGCTGAAGGACTTCTTCAGATCGAAACGCAGAGCGGGAGATACGGCTGTCGGACCGAGTTTGCCGGAGAGGTGCGAGAGTGGTTGAATCGGACGGTCTCGAAAACCGTTGTGCCTCAGGGCACCGTGGGTTCGAATCCCACCCTCTCCGTTCTACAGCCCGTCGGACGGGATGTCTAAGGAAGACTACCGGTTGAGGTGTTAGCCTCATACATAAACCTGGGAGAGGTGCGAGAGCGGTCGAATCGGCACGCCTGGAGAGCGTGTGTTCACCATGTGGACCGTGGGTTCGAATCCCACCCTCTCCGTTAAACGCCGGGGGAGCCCGGTAAAGGAACGAAGAGGGCGGTGTACCTGCATGGCCCGGCCTGTACCTGCATGGTGGCACATGGACCAGCACGGTTTATTCGTTCCGCGGATGTTTTTTTGGGGCAGTAGCTCAGTTGGGAGAGCGCCAGAATCGCAATCTGGAGGTCGGCGGTTCGATTCCGCTCTGCTCCACTCGAGGCGACACGGTCGGCGTAACCATCGGACAACCGTCCATGTCGTCCCGCAATACAGGCTTGGTTCGAATACGGTCGTGCTAGACGGGGAGTTAGCGGTGCCCTGTAACCCGCAATCCGCTACAGCGGGGTCGAATTCCCATCCCAAGGATCGCACTTGCGTCGCCGGTATGCGTTACAGCCGGTATTGAAAGTCAGGTCCTGCGCAACGTGACAACGCCCAACTCCGTCAGGACCGGAAGGTAGCAGCGGTAAGCGACTGAATCGTGTGCCGCGGGAGCGCCTGGCCGGAGCCGGCGGTACGGATGCCCCGATACGAGGAGATTCGAGGGTGGGTGCACGACCGCTTAACTGTTCCCTCTTCATTCCGCCTGCCTTTCGTCCAGATTAACCCAGGCATGGAGGTTTGGGTATTGGCCTACGAAGTCACGGCCCGAAAGTGGCGTCCCCAGGCATTCGACGGCGTAATCGGCCAGGACCACGTCACCACCACGCTTAAAAACGCCATACAGGCCGGCCAGATCGCCCATGCCTACCTTTTCGCCGGACCGCGCGGCGTGGGCAAGACGACCACGGCCCGCATCCTGGCCAAGGCCCTGAACTGCGTCGATGGCCCCACCGTGACGCCCTGCAACGCGTGCGCGTTCTGCCAGGAAATCTCGGAAGGACGCAGCGTCGACGTGCTGGAAATCGACGGCGCTTCCAACAACCGGGTCGAACAGGTGCGCTCGCACCTGCTTGAGAGCGTCAAGTACACGCCCAGCCAGGGCAAGCACAAGATCTACATCATCGATGAAGTGCACATGCTCACCAAGGAGGCCTTCAACGCGTTGCTGAAGACGCTGGAAGAGCCGCCGGCCCACGTTTACTTCATCTTCGCGACGACCGATCCCCGGAAAGTGCTCCCCACCGTGCTTTCCCGATGCCAGCGATTCGACTTCCGGCGCATATCGGGGCCCACCATCGTGGATCACCTGGCCATGATCAGCGAGAAGAGCGGGTACGACGTGCAGCGCGAGGCCCTGGCCCTGATCGTGCGGAGGGTGGACGGCAGCATGCGGGACGCCGAGAGCCTGCTGGACCAGGTCGTCGCCTTCGGCGGCTCCGGGTTGACCGCCAGCGAGGCGGCGGAGGTCCTGGGCATCGTGGATCAGGACGTCTATTTCGAGTTGCTGGA
>JAPOOT010000353.1 GCA_026713285.1 Gemmatimonadota bacterium
TTCGGTTCGAGGGCGTCTCCCTTGATATCCGATTTCCATATCTGGTTCATGGTCGGGTACCAGACAAAGAGTCCGCCCACTTCCTCCACCAGTATCCGCTCGGCCTGCCGGTAGACGTCCATCCGCTTTCCGTGGTCGCCGACCACGCCGCCCGCCTGGACCACGAGCCGGTCGAAGAGATCGTGTTTCCAGGCGTGTCGGCCGGAGGACAGCCAAAGGTTCATCAGGCTGCTGGGATCGATGAAGTCGGCCCCGAAACGGACAAGGCCCAGGGGAAGCTGGTGGCTGTTGATCGCGTCCATGAAGATCTTGACCTCCATGTTCCGCACCACCAGGTCGATGCCGAGATTCTGTTTGATCATGGCTTGGATCGCCTCGCCCGCCTCGTGTACCGGACGCACGTCGCGCCGGACCCACATTTCCACCCGCGGGAATCCCTTGCCGTCCGGATAACCCGCTTCTGCCAGCAGCTTGCGGCCCAGTGCGGGGTCGTATCGCTGGATGGGCTTCAGCGCTTCTGTCGCATCCGCCGGGAATCCAGGCGGCAGCATGGAGTAGGCCGGTGTCGCGAAGCCCTGCAGCGCGGAGTTGCAGACGGCGTTCCGGTCGATGGCGTGGCTGAATGCCTGGCGGACCTTGAGGTTGTCGAAGGGCGGGTTGTAGGTGTCCATCGTGAGGTAATACGTGGCGAAGTCGGTATAGGAGTGCAGTTCGCGGCTCAGCATCGGATCGGTCTTGATCCGTGCGAGTTCGGCATGGTTCGTGACGAGGGCGAAGTCGATCTCATCCGCCTCGTAGGAGGCGAGGAGGGGTGGCGGTGTGGAAGCGTTGTATAGCTTGGCGACAATCGTTTCCAGATAGGATCGCGCGGCCCCGTGATACCTCGGATTGACCTTGAGCACGACGCGGTCGGCCTTGGTCCATTCCTCCAGGTAGAACGGCCCGCTGGCGATGGAGGTTTCCGGGCTGGTGGACCAGACGTCGCCGTGCTTCTCGACCGCCTGGCGGGGAGAGACCCAGCTGTCGACCATCAAATCCGGCATGTAGGCGCAGGGTTCGTCGGTCTCGATCAGCAGGGTGTAATCTTCGATCGCGTGCACGCCGAGCGAGTCGAGGGGAAGCTCCCGGCCGACTACCCTGCTCCAGTTTTTGATCGGCCGGTAGTACCACTCCACGTCGTAGGCGTTTTCCGGGTCGGCCCCGCGACGCAGGGTGAAGACCCAGTCGTGGGCGGTCAGTGGCTTGCCGTCGGAGAACTCCAGGTCGTCGCGGAGATAGAAGTACCAGCCCAGTCCGTCCGCGGTGGGCTCCCAGCTGTTCGCCGCCGCCGGGATCAGGTTGAAATCCTTGTCGAATCGGATAAGCGGTTCCGCGATGATCCGGTGGCCGTAGGTGCCCTTATAGATCGTGCGGAACCATTCCATATAGGTGTTGTCGAGCTGGAACAGGCGGACGTACTGCTCCGAAGGCGGCGCCGCGTCGGGAGGCAGCGTAACGCCAGCGGAATTGACGTAGCGCGCGGACGGCCCGGACGGCCCGGATGTCCCTGACTGACGGTCGACTGCCAGGACGTGCAGGATCCCTGCCGCAGTGGCGCAGCAAACCAGGATGATGGCAATAGCGCGGGCAGTTGAGATCATGGAGGGACCATCCATTGGTCACAATGGCCACAATCGTCACGATGGAAGGACTGCAACGTACCTTATCCCCTTTACGACCCCGCGTCAAGTATATGACGGTGATTCGGCTTGACCCCCATCGGGCGGTCTTTATTTTGCACGTGGACCTCAACAGGCCGGGTGAATCACCCCATGGATTCCTTCCTCATATCTCAGGCGCTCGCCGCCGTCGCATTCACCTGCGGCGTGATCTCCTTCCAATACAAAAAGCGACGCAACGTGCTGCTCTGGCTGAGCGCCTCGGCGCTGACCAATGCGTGCCACTTCTTCGTGCTTGGCAGAAACGGCGCGGGAACCCTGTACGTCGTGATGGGCGTGCGCGTATTCACAGCGGCTTTCACGACCGACCAGCGCCTGATGTACGTTTTCATGGCGCTGATCGTGGCTGGATTCTACTTGTCCTACGAACGGCCACTGGACATACTGGCGCTTTTCGGATCGCTACTGCCGACCTACGGGAACTTTCAGAAATCCGACCGCAAGATACGGCTGATCTACATGGCCTGCGCGCTGATCTGGATGATCCACAA